>JBGTMM010000797.1:0-5482 GCA_041743635.1 Bythopirellula sp. | reverse complement strand
AGTAATCTCTGAGAACAATTATCGTAGCAATTTTGGAGGTAACGGACCGGGTGCGGGCGTACGTACGACTTCCATGACCATTCGTGATCCGCGTGATACGGATTTCTGGCATATTGGTGGCAACGGCGCTTTCACGATCGGCGAGCGAGGTTTGCAGGCCAAGGTCTACACGGACGGTTTATCAAAGACCGCATTTTTCTCTGAGCGAGTGAAGGGCGCGGGTGGTGACGCTAATTCCCTGCCGTCCCGGACTTCGATCATTCGTTGTCCCGATAGTCTTGCCCCTAATGTTAATGTTGATGTAGCCTATCAGGGAGCGACCACTTACACGCCCGTTGCGGATGGATTCAACTTCGACGACGCGGGCCGTTTCAAAGGGGAGTGGTCTAACGGCTGGCCTTTTGCCGGCTATGACTCCACTCAATACAATCACGTGGCCCCACCCAATTGGCAGGGACAAGATTGCGGCGTGAACTTCATTCCAGATACCCCGGCTGAGCACGCCATCATTGCGGCACGAAGCGATCATGCGGGTACCGTTGTTGTGGGCTTCGGCGATGGTCATACTGCGATTGTGAGTGACGATGTGGACCTCGCCGTCTGGCGAGCCGCGGGAACTCGGAATGGGGAAGAGACGTTAGACGTAAGTTTCTAAGCCCTGCAAGCTCTTTTCGGAGAATCTTTTCGTGATTGCTAAACAAGGTTTTGTGCGGACCCGCGTGATCGTGGCGCTCTTGGTCGTGGCGGCTGTCGCGGGTTGGGCCGCTTATGCGGCCTCCTCATGGGAAAAAGATGCGCAAGAGCAGTACCTCGACCGCACGATGAGCAACTTCTTCACGAGTCTTAACCCCATCGTGACTTTAGACTCAGTTTACAAAGATGCCGATGGCGATCTCTTGCCCGATGCGCCCGAGAATGCCGCCCTACAATCGAAGCCAACGGAGCTCGTTTTCTCGTTCATCACCTCCGAAGACGCCACCAACGAGCCCGCGCAGTGGCAAGAGTTGATGGACGCTATTCAAGAAAAGACAGGAATCCCCGTCACGTACTTGCGCCTCACCGACGCCCGCGAACAGTACGAAGCGCTCCGTGGCGGTCGTTTGCACATCACCGCGCTGGGCACGGGTGAAGTCCCCGCCGCGGTCAATACCGCCGGGTTTATTCCCGTCTGCACCTTTGGCCGCGAAGATGGCACGAGCGGCTACAAGATGGAGTTTGTTGTCAAAGCCGACAGCCCAATCAAGACGCTAGACGACTTGCGGGGCAAAAACATTGCTTTCACCCGCCCGCGATCCAACTCCGGCTGCAAGGCCGCGGCGATGCTCTTGATGGAGGAGAAAAAACTTGAGCCCGAGCGAGATTACCAGTGGCGATACACCTACGGCCATAACGGCTCAATCGCCGCGGTGCTGTCCGGCGACGTGGATGCCGCCCCGATTGCCAGCGACGTGTTGGATCGAATGGTGGCCAAGGGCGAGGTCAAACCGGATGAGATCCGCAGTATCTATGAATCGGAGCAATTCCCCCCCGCGGCGTTTGGCTATGCCTACAATCTGGCCCCTGAAATCAAGGAAGCGATCAAGACGGCCCTCGTCGATTTCCAGTGGGAAGGGACCAAAATCGCCGAGGAATTCGGCGCGGAAGGGACCAACAAGTTCGTCCCCGTGGTCTACAAAGACGACTGGGCCAACATCCGCCGCGTCGACCTGGCCGCCTCAAACGCCCGCAACATGCTCGTGGCGAACTAAATAGCCCGGCCATCTTGGCCGGGGAATGGCTGATAATTTTATCGGTCATCAATGGAACCGACCCAAGATGGGCCGGCTATGTGATGTTGGCCAGCAGCCGCGTATTCACTGCATGAACACGATCCGCGCTGCTGATTCCACGCAGTAGCGTTGCCAGTGCGTGATAGCGGCCCATGTCGACGGTGTGCGACTCGGCGGGATGTGACGTGCCCGCTGAGAGTGTTATGGCTCCGCTTTGCGAAACCGCAAGCGTTATGTCGTGATCACGGAAGAGATAATCATCGCCGACTTGGCTGAGAATGAATTCCATGTTGGCGATTCGCGCGTGAAGCGTGAGGGCTCCAACCTCCCCGGACAAGAAAAATCCGTCGTGCGGCGCGCCGGCATGAAACGCCACGAAGCTGCCGAAGAAACTGGGCTTCATCAAATAGGGGCCGTCGTACTCGGGGCAGAAGGTGTCGCAATTGCCGCAGTGGTTGCAGTAATCGGCAAAGTTGGCGATCTGCTCGTTGCGCTCCACGCGAAAGCGTTTCTGTTGGCCGACTTCCACGATGCTCCCGTCAGGCCAGACTGCCACGTCACGGTACAGCATGTCCACCGCGGCGACGGGG
Organism: Bythopirellula sp.; assembly: GCA_041743635.1. Classification (GTDB taxonomy): domain Bacteria; phylum Planctomycetota; class Planctomycetia; order Pirellulales; family Lacipirellulaceae; genus Bythopirellula. Next base: position 3,123 of record JBGTMM010000797.1, on the reverse strand, counting down.
TACGCGAAGTTCGCGTCGTTGGGGCAGACGGGGATGCACTTGTCGCAGGTGATGCAATCGAACGTGGTGAGATGTGAGTCGATCTTCTTCGGCACTGCCCGATTCTCGGCGGCATAGTAGCGCGTATCAGCCTGAATTTCCTCCACGATGATGGCATTATTGAGAAAACCAGCAACGATCGGATCCCCGCTTGCGGTTTCGCGCTGTCCCCGGCAATCGAGCAAGTAATCGTCAATCGAGCGGGCACCCACGGCCCGCATCGCCTTCGAGAGCTCCTCAAAATACGGCGGCAAGCGTCCGTAGCCGCCGGTTTTCAAGAGGTCGGTGCAGGTCGTCACCGGCACGTGGCCGCAGGCGATGGTGGTGGCGACGTTCTTGCGATCAATCCCCGCGGAGAACGAAATCGGCATCCGCGCGCCCACCTGCCGCCGAAATTCGTGGGCCAAGGTGAGCGTGATCACGTGCAGCGGCAAACCCGACAGATACATCACCTTTTCATTCGCGGAAAAGAAATCCCGATGGTTGGTCACTTCCAACGTGTTGGAAAATTTCGCCCCTAGGCCCAAGCCCCGCGCCACGGCGAGCTCGCTTAACCGCTGGCACATGGCAATGGACTCGTCGAACAGCAGGCCGCTCGTGTAGGCCAACGGGTTCACGGTGATTTCCGTATAACCCATCACGTCGTAAAGCAGATGCTCCAGCCGCTCCTTCCCCAGCATCGGCGGGTTCATTTTCACGATCACATCAACGCCCAGTTCCGTGAGCAAGAATTCACAGATCCGTTCGATCTCATCCGCCGGGCAGCCGTGAAATGTCGAGAGCGTGATGCTGCGGCTGAGCTTTGTGGGATATTCGAGATCGCGAAATTTGCGCAGTCGGTGTGGCAATTGATCGCGGAGCCGATCCACGCTGGCCGTCGCGTCCATCATGCCGCGAATGAAGCCCACGACTTTCTCAGTTTGAATCCCCGCCAGGTCGTAACCGACCGACATGTCGAAGACGGTTTCGCCGCTCGTGCCGGCCATGTCGGTCTCGCCGAAGGGGTTGCCGAGCTCGGCGGGCGCGTGTCGCAGCATGTGGATCAACATCGCTCCCTGCACGTACTGGTCGAGCGATTCGTGAACCTTGAGCTCCTGCGACCACTCGATGTTGTAACCGACATTGGTCGCGTCGATACAAGGCCGGGAAATTTGCAGCGCGTCGTTCACCTGCACGGTCTTAAGCTCCATGATCCGCGAGCCAGCAAGCCAAGAGAGCACCAGATTCTGGGCCATCTGCGATTGTGGACCCGACGCCGGTCCGACCGGATTGCCCGCCAACTGGCCGTGAAACCTCACCGACAGATCGACGCCATCAGAGCCGGGCACGTACCACTTGCGCCGTGGCAGATCGAACATCGCTTGCTGACGCGTGAACTCAAGCCGCATGCGATCAATCAGCTCGACGAACGGAGTACAATAGAGGTCGACCATGTTCTCTCGAGTCTTCCTTTTTAGAAGTGGTCCGACTACCGTTCAATGTCAGGCACGGCCTAGCCGGAGGCACACTTGCCTCCGGGTTTCCCAGACCAAAGTGTTGGTCCGGCTAGGTTGACATTTTTATCGATAGACGGATCACTAGGTGATTTCCGCAGCTTGTTATCTCGCCTAGCTTCAATTCTAACTTCGCCACAACCGCTCCACTAGCTTCACTTCGATGACTGAGTTAGAGTGCAAACTTGCCAATGATGTGAAAGAATGGGTCGCGATGATTGAAGTAGTAGTTTGCGTCAACTGCGGTAATAACTTCGCGGGGAATGGCCAGCCGCGAGTCTGGATGACATGTCCCGAGTGCGGACCGGCCGAGGGGATTCTCGATTTCCGTTTCGACCTCGCCGCCGTGCGGAAAGCGTGGACTGCCAAGCCACTCGCCTCGCGTCCGCTCAACCACTGGCGCTATGCGGAATTGTTGCCGCTTAAGCCCGCATCGATCCGCCATGATTGGCAAGTCGGTTGGACGCCGATTATCGCCGCTGAGCGACTCGCGAAAAAACTGGGACTCGAGCGCGTGTTGTTCAAAGACGAAGGCCGCAATCCATCGGCCTCGTTCAAGGACCGCGCGAGTTCCGTCGGCGTGGCCCATGCCCTGGAAGTCGGCGCGACGGCGATAGCCTGCGCCTCAACCGGCAACGCCGCCACGAGTCTCGCCTGTCACGCCGCCCTTGCCGGCATACAGGCCAACATTTTTGTTCCCAGCACGGCCCCTGAACCCAAACTCGCGCAGCTTTTGGTGTTTGGTGCCCGGGTGTTCGCGGTAGAGGGAACCTACGACCAAGCCTACCAACTTTGCTCGGCAGCCTGCGAAAAATTCGGTTGGTATAATCGCAACTGCGCGATCAATCCCGTGCTTGTCGAAGGCAAAAAAACCGCTGGGCTGGAAATCGCCGAGCAAGTGGCCACGTTTGGCGGTGCCCCTGATTGGGTCGCCGTTAGCATCGGCGACGGCTGCACAATTGCCGGCATCTGGAAGGGACTCGCCGAAATGCAAGCACTCGGTGTGATCGACCGGCTGCCGCGACTGTTGGGCGTGCAAGCCGCGGGGGTAGCACCGATTCAGTATGCCTTGGAACATAATAAACTCCCGGCCCCCTGCGAGGGCACGACGATGGCCGACAGCATCGACGTGCAAGTTCCGCGTAATTGGCGAAAAGCGATCATTGCCCTCCGCGCTGCCAATGGTGTGGTGGTCTGCGTGAGCGACGAGCAAATTCTTGACGCGATCCGGCTCTCGGGCAAGCACGGCGTCTTTGCCGAACCCGCGGCGGCGGCGGCGCTGGCCGGCGTAGTCGCTGCCATCGAAGATAAAATTATCAAGCCGCAGGAGTCGGTGTTGGCGATGATCACCGGCAGCGGACTCAAAGACATCCGTAGCTCGATCCGCGCCGGAGGCCAACCGTTGCGTGTGAAACCCGATCTGGCGGCAATAGCGGAAGTTATTGAAGAATAGAAGTCGAATTATTTACCACAGAGCGACTGTGTTAAATGTCAAGTAAGGAAACTGATCGGATCAGTGAATTGCCATATTTTTCCAGGGAGTGTTGTTTTTGATCATGGTGTTGAGTATGACCAAGAGCTTTCGGATGCA
>JBGTMM010000796.1:0-2865 GCA_041743635.1 Bythopirellula sp. | reverse complement strand
GGACTGGCCTTCGGAGTTGCCCGGGAGATGAAGCGCAACCCGGTCGATTTGCTGCATGCCAGCTTCGTGCCGCCGCTCTCCGTGCCGGGGAAGTTCGTGATGACCATGACATGCTGGAGCCAATACACCGAGCCGGAGCTTTACCCGACGCTGGTCCGGTGGAGGCTCGTGTATCTTTTGAATCGGGGAATCCCCCATTCCTCGGCCGTGTTTTGCTACACCGAGTTTCTCAAGCAAAAGGTGATTGAAAAGTTCAATTACGACCCTGAGAGAATTTTCGTCACGCCCCCGGGAATCGGCGCGGAGATGCGGCGGATTGAAGATCGCCCCGCCCTGGACGCCTATCTGCGGGGGTTGAACATCGAGGGTCCGTATATTCTGTTCATCGGCGCACTCACTAAAAGGAAGAATGTCCACCGCCTGGTGGAGGCCTATGCCCGCGTGATCCACGAAACAAAGCTGCCGCATAAGCTTGTGCTGGTGGGAGAAAAGCTCTTTGATACGTCGGAACTGGACGAAGCCATCAACAAGTCCGGTCTGAAAGAGCGCATCATCATGGTGGGCCAACGACCGCATGAGGAATTGCCGTGGCTCTACAGCGGGGCCGCTGCTTACGTGTTTCCCACGCTCTCCGAAGGGTTTGGCCTGACGCCTCTGGAGGCGATGGCGTGCGGCACGCCGGTCGTGGCGGCGAACGTCACATCAGTGCCCGAAGTGGTCGCCGACGCGGCGGTGCTCGTCGATCCGCTGAGTGTTGATGAAATTGCGACTGGTATTTTCAACTGTCTTACCGACGAGCCCTTGCGAGCCGCCATGATCGCCCGCGGCCGAGCCAATGCCAGCAAGTATTCCTGGCAAGCGACGGCCGAGAAAATGATCTCGGCCTACGCGACCGTGATTAAAGAGCGTTGGTAAGGCGCAAAACTCTATTGCGTTCCGTGAGCTTGATCCGAGAAGATCGAGAGCGGAGCATTCCACAGGGACCTGCCAAAGTCCAACACGAACACGGTCGCCACTCCCAGGGCGAGGGCCAAGATTCCCGACAGGGCAACGTGGTAGACTTTGATGGGGCGCAGCGGCTCGTGGATCGGTGTGGCGTCGAACAGCACGCGGACCTCCGGGGCGTTTGTCAGCTCGGCGGTCTTTGCTTCCTCCAGGGCCGCGGCGATGTGCACGTAATCATCTCGCTGAGTTTTTAGCCGCATCTCCAGAGTTTCGAGCCGGGACACCACCTGTGGCGTGATGACGCGCGCCTTGGCTTGCCGCACGGCGTCTTGAAGCGAGGTATTTTCCGCGGTGAGTCCCTCGACCTCCGCCTTGGCGGCGATTTCTTCGAGCCGCAGCTCTTCGTAAGTCGGGTTCGTGCCCGTCACTTCGCTGGCCACGCGCACGGAGCCGAGATTGGCCAACTTAGCGCCAACGCTGTTGATTTTTTCCATGACGGCCAGCACGTTGCGGTGCTTGGGCCCCAGCCGAGTCAACAGGCTGTCGGCTTCCACGCGGTATTGCGACTGCAAAGCCTGCAACTCGCCATACAATGGGTCATCCTGAACGGTGGACGAAGTAGGAACGACCGTGTCGATCTCGCCGCGCTGGCTGACGAGCGACGCGAGGGTGGCCCTGGCGGTATTGAGTTTGATTTCGTTCTGCAAGAGCTTAGCTTGCATTTCTTCGAGCGTCTGCAGCCGCAGCGACATTTCGTTGTCCAAAACATCAAAATCCCATTCCGCCTTGAGCGATTCGATTTCATCCTGAATCGTCTTGACCTCAGCTTGCTTGTTGGCGAGCCGAGTCGTGAGCTTAAGAGCCTGCTCGCGTGCCGCCGAGACGCTCAATTCCTTGACTTCATCGACCAAGATGCTCGCCACCCGGTCGACGATCAGGGCCGCGCGTTCGGGATACTTATCCACCATGGCAATCGTGGAGGTGTAGTTTTCCCGCGAATCAATCGTCACGTACTTCATCAAGCCGATGATGGCGTCGGTTGTGGGGTTCTCGTCAATGACGCGGCCATATTTTAAGATTTGCCAGCTATTGTTCAGCCAGCGCTTTGTGGTGCTTTTGGCTTCCGTGTAAAGCCAAGCCAAGCCGGAGCGGTCATTCACCTCGGGTTGATCGAGGCCAAGTTCCACGACAACTTTCCGCAGCACGCGTTCGCTCTTGCCGATGCGGCTGATCGTCTCTCCCACGGCTTCAAAGGGAAGCGCGGGAACCGGAAAACCCAAGGCTGTTTTGTCGGGGATGGCAACATTCGGCTTCGTTTCAACGGTGTCCGTCGGGCGATACAAAATGATCGTGGCCGCTTGATACTTTTGGGAGAACACGTATGTGAGCGCCAGCGACGTGACCATCGCGGAAATCACGAAGACGATCAGCAGTCGGCGATTGCGTTTGACCAGCGCGACAACATCACGCAGACTCCGCTGCTCAACATTCGAGGAGTCCATGGCTACTAAAGTCTCCGGAAAAGATTGGCGACATCCCGCATGGCAGCGGGCAAGAAGAGAAAAACGTGCTATCTCCTAGTATTTTCGGGACTTGCGCAAATGTCAAATTTCATGACTGAGAGAGGCGAGAATTGCCACTGCAATCGGCAGAATTGTCACAGAGGGGCTGAAAATGCCGTAGGACCGCAATGTCGAATGTTTGAACCGCCGAGGTCGCCAAGTAAGCCAAAAAAGAATTTTTTAACCACGAATCGTCACGAATCACACGAATGAATTTATTCGTTAGATTCGTGATGATTCGTGGTTTAAACTCCCCTCTTGGCGCGCTTGGCGTTCTCAGTTTTTTAGTGTGTTCAAGAGCAACAAGCAGACGGCCCGGGCGGTGAGGGCGACCGTGGCCAACCAGCATCGGGGATCG
>JBGTMM010000795.1:0-5447 GCA_041743635.1 Bythopirellula sp. | reverse complement strand
ACCGGCAAAACGGCAACACGCGAGTTTTACGAAACGGTGATCCGCTTCGCCAAAGAAAACAGCATTGTGGTGGTGCAAGATGCGGCCCATGCGCTACTCTCGTTCGACTGCGAACCACATAGTTTCCTGGCCGTGACCGGTGCGAAGGACGTGGGGGTCGAGGTGCATTCCATGTCGAAAGGTTTCGACATGATCGGTTGGCGCTTGGGTTGGGTCTGTGGCAACGAGCGGATCGTCCGGGCGTTTGCCGACGTGAAAGACAATTGCGATTCGGGCCAATTTAGCGCGATCCAAAAAGCCGCCGCCGCCGCGCTCGACGATCCCACGATCCCCGCGCGGATTCACGCCAAGTACAAGCGCCGCATGGAAAAACTTGTCACCACTTTGCAGCGCTGCGGTTTCAATTGCACGATGCCGGGTGGGACGTATTTTCTCTACACGCCGTCGCCCAAGGGTTTGGACGGTGGACCGTCTTTCCCCGACGCCGAAGCGGCGAGCCAATATCTCATCAAAGAGCAGTCGATCTGCACGGTCCCCTGGGACGACGCCGGCGCGTTCTTGCGTTTCAGCGTGACGTACGAAGCCGCCGACGAAGCCGCCGAGGACTCGCTGATGGTTGAAACTGAGGCGCGGCTCAAGAACATTAGGCCGATGTTTTGAGCAGATAGATTATCCAATTGACCAGCATGATCCACGTGCTATCATTTATGAAGGCGCCGTCGGTGAGCTATGCCAGTAATCGATATCCTCTGGGATCTGCCCAATGATCCCGATGGCAACGTCTTACATATTGCAGAGCATGGTTTGATCCCAGCCGATATTGAATTTGTATTCAATAATCCGTTGAAAAAAATCAATAGTCGTTCCACAGGTGCGCCGATAATTTCCGGTCGATTGCCAAGTGGTGAACTTGTTGTCGTGATTTATCAAGAGATTGATGGATTGAGCGTGTATCCGATTACGGCCTATGCCATTGAGGAGTAGTTGCCATGGCTAAAAAAACGTACCACAGCGTAACTCGTAATTGCAAGCTGACGGCTGAGGAAGCAACTCGGCTGCGAGAATTACGTAAGAAAATCGAACAAAAAATACCCCCGGCCAAACCCGACCCGATGAAAGTGACAATTGCCAAGCTGCGCGCACTGCGCGAAGCCAAAGGAATTAGCCTCGGTCAGTTGTCAGATCTCACGGGTATGACGCGAGGAAATATTGCTCGGCTTGAATCCCAAAAGAACGCTACGCTCAAAACTCTCGAGCGCTACGCATCGGGTCTCGGTTGTGGGTTGGAAATCAATGTTGTCACCACAACATGAACACGCTGGTCCTCGCACACGTAAATTTCCCCACCCATGTTCCTCACCTTCGTCATCCTCTATCTCCTCGCCTCCATCGCCGTAGGCCTCTGGTTCGCGCGGCGAGTGAAAAATACCGACGAGTAAGCCGTCGTGGGGCGGTCGTTGCCTTTGGTGGACTCTAGGCTACTTAGCGTGGTATGATTAACTTATGAAGTCAATTATGCAACATATCCAAACCGATTCATCGACAGGCAAACCGTGTATCGCTGGTACCGGCATTCGCGTATGGGATATTTACGTACTCTATGAGCGGCAAGGTAGGTCGCCCGACGAAATCATCGCGGCGTATCCTCATATCTCTCTTGCTGATGTCCATGCGGCGCTGGCCTATTATTGGGACAATAAGGATGAAATCGAGCGGCAGATGAAAGAAGCCGATGAGTTTGTCGACCAACTCAAAGCGGCCAACGGTCCTGGTCCCCTCGCACGCAAACTAGCCGCCATGGAAATAGGCCGTGATAAGGTTTCATCTTGATGAGAATGTCGATCACGCGATCGCTCATGGTTTGCGATTGCGCCGCCTTGAAGTCACGACCACTACCGACGCTAACCTGATTTCGGCTGCTGATTCCGACCACATCGCGTTTGCCTTGGCAGACAACCGAGTCATCTTCACGCAGGATCAAGATTTCCTGCGTCGGCACTCCGCAGGTGACGAACACGCTGGGATCGTTTACTCTCGTCATGCATCGCGTTCGACGGGCGATATCGTCCGCTATCTGCACTTTTTGAGCGACTGTCTCGATCCGCAAGATATGCGAGGTCAATTGGAGTTCTTTTGAGCTATTTTGAGCACCTTGCTGCTGATAATCTATCGCAGACAGCCCGTGATCGTTTCCGCCATCCGTCGATTCTTCATATAACAAGATGCTCCTCACCTTCGTCATCCTCTACCTCCTCGCCTCCATTGCCGTCGGCCTCTGGTTCGCGCGGCGCGTTGACAACACGGCCGACTACACCCTCGCCGGGCGGTCGCTGCCCCTTTCGAGTATCATCGCCACGACGTTCGCCACCTGGTTCGGCGCGGAGACCGTCATTGGCATTCCCGCGAAATTCCTGCATGGTGGCATGGAAGCGACCGTTGAAGACCCCTGGGGCGCGTCGTTTTGCTTGATTCTGGTCGGCCTGTTCTTCGCGCGCAAGCTTTACCCCATGTCGCTGCTGACGATCAACGACTTCTATCGCAATCGCTATGGCAAAACGGTAGAACTCTTTTGCTCGGTCGTGGATATCATCTCCTATTTGGGGTGGGTGGCGGCCCAAGTCACGGCCTTGGGGGTCGTGTTCTCGCTACTCTCCGACGAGGCAATCACCACGCGCGAAGGCGCCTTCATCGGCACGGCCGTGGTCTTGGTGTACACGATCTTCGGCGGGATGTGGTCGGTCGCGATCACCGACTTTTTGCAAATGATCATTATCGTCCTAGGCCTCACCGGTATTGCGTTCCTCGCGGGCAACATGGCCGGGGGTCCGCAAAATGTGATCGAACTCGCCGCCGAGAGGGAGCTACTGCACTTTTTCCCGGCGTGGAACTTCAAGGAGATCATGTTCTTTATTGGTGCTGGAATCACGATCATGCTGGGATCAATTCCCCAGCAAGACGTTTTTCAGCGGGTCATGTCGGCCAAAAGCGCGCGGGTCGCCATGTGGGGGCCGATCATCGGTGGCACCGCCTATCTGGCTTTCTCCTTTGTGCCGATTTTTATCGTCCTCAGTAGTCTCATTATCATGCCCACCAAGGCAACCGAACTCATAGGCAACGACACTGATACGCAAAAAGTGTTGCCGACTCTTATCATGGAGCACATGCCCGATTTTGCGCAGGTGATGTTTTTCGGCGCTTTATTGTCGGCCATCATGTCCACCGCTTCCGCGACGATTCTCGCACCGTCGACAGTGTTTGTGCAGAACATTCTCAAACACTTTTGGCCGGCTCTAACCGATCGCCAAGAGCTGCGCTTGATGCGCTACACGGTTTTGGGCTTTACCGTGATCGTGTTGATGTACTCAATTGCGATGGAAGGCACCTCGGTTTACGACATGGTCTCCACGACCTATCAATTGCCGGTGGTGGGCGCGTATGTCCCCTTGGTATGCGGCCTGTATTGGAAACGCGCAACCAACAGGGGCGCGATACTCTCGATCATTCTCGGCGTGGGAACTTGGATTCTGTTCATGGCCACGCCACTCGGCGAGCACTTTCCGCAACAGCTCGCGGGGCTGCTGATGGCTGGGTTGGGAATGTGGGTTGGCTCGGTTTTCACTTCACGCCATTTATCTTAAACTGAGGGTTCGCGAACGCGGCTTCCTCGCCGCGGGAATCTCTTGTCCCAGAGGCATTTTGAATGTGGGGTCTGGAAATCGCCGTCATGACGGCCATGATCAGTATCAACTCGATCTTCGCGGGTTACGAAATCGCTCTCGCCTCGATCACGGTCGCGCGACTTCAGCGGCTCGCCACCGACAAACGCGCCGGTGCGAAGGTCGCGCTTTACATGAAGGAAAACATGGAGGCGAGCCTCGCCGTCGTGCAGTTGGGCATCACACTCGTAGGCGCGATTGCCGCGGCCGTGGGTGGCGCGGGGGCCGATGAAAATTTGGCCCCCCTGCTCGAAGCCAAATTTGGCTTCTCTCCAGGAACCGCGGAATTCATTGCCCTGGTGGGCGTCGTTTTGCCGCTCACGGTGGTGACCATTATCTTTGGCGAACTGATCCCCAAGGTGTTTGCCCTGCGTAATGCCGAGTGGGTGTGTCTGCGACTCTCGCCGTTCATGCGGTGGTTCGCTTTCAGCGTCTGGCCCGCCGTGTGGTTGTTTGAAACGATCGTCATGGGCGTGATGTCCTGGGGTGAAAGTTTTCGCAAAAAAGGGAGTGCCAAACCCGAAACCGCGGAGCTTCATGAGATCCGGGCCACGGCAGCGGTGGCCCGGGCCTCACGCCTGATCGGCCATCGCGAAGAGGGCATTATCCACGGCGCCACCGAAATGCAATCCCGCCCCGTGAGCGATATCATGCTTCCCGCCGAGCATATCCGTATTCTCGACGTGAATGCGGGCTTGGGAGACAACCTCGTCACCGCGCATCTCGACATGCACACGCGCTTTCCCGTCGTGGAAAAAATGGATGAACTGCAAACGGTCGTCGGCTATGTGAACGTCAAGGACATCATCGCCACGCTGCGCCTCAGTCCGCAGGAGCCCTCCCTGCGGTCCATCGTGCGGCGACTGCCGAGTTTCCGCGACACGCAACCGATTGCAGAGTGCTTGGAACGCTTGATGCGCGAGCATACGCATATCGCCATCGTGCGAGATGCGTCGGAGAAAGTTGTCGGCATGGTCTCGCTCGAAGATATTCTCGAGGAATTGGTCGGCGAGATCGAGGATGAATACGACCGCTTGCCCGCCCACGTGGTGGCATCGGGGAGTGCCTGGGTGGTTGGTGGCGGTGTTCCGTTGGAGCGGTTGAAAATCGCCACGGGACTAGACTTGATTGCCGATTTGCCCGACGCGGGTGCGAACACCTTGAGCGAATGGGTCATCGGCCATCTGGGCCGCGAAGTCACCGGCGGCGAAATCGTCCTGCGCGGCCCGTGGCGCGTGGTGGTCCGCAAAGTCCGCCGCAAGAAAGTCCAAGAAGCACAGGTGAGTCAGAACAAAAGTTGATTGACATGAAGTAGCTGAGATATGTCATTCTGAAGGAGCCTAGGCGACTGAAGAATCTGGCTTGCAGTGCGAAAACGCATGGATGTGCGTGCGAGACTAGAGCGTTTCTCACCCGCGTGTTCCGCTAGCAGTACGAGTGCTTCAGTACTAAGCGACTGGGAAAGCGGAACACACAAGTGATATCTGCTCTAGAACCCAGATTCCTCGAGTCGTAGAACTCCTCTCGGAATGACAAAGTTGCTCCGCGCACTTTGTGTGCTCTGCGTTTCAATTCTTACTCGACCGGCGTTCGCACTTCTTCGCTTCGTGTGCCGAGGTTGCCATAGCGGTGATAAACGTGCGTGAGGCTTTGTTCATGGAAGTACCACAACAGTTCCACGCGGCCGTGAGCGGAGACCGGTTCGTCGGCGATGTATTCGCCGTTAATTGC
>JBGTMM010000794.1:0-8592 GCA_041743635.1 Bythopirellula sp. | reverse complement strand
AGTTCCTTAATCGGCGTGCTGGACTGTCGATAGGTACTTGTCGTGACGAGTTTGCGCACCAAGTGTTTGAGCGACCACCCTCCTTTGGTGAACTCGGTCGCAAGGTGGTCGAGCAGCAGTTGCTGGCGCGGGGGACCGCATCTCAGACCGAAGTCACTGGGTGTGCGGACCAAATGCGCGCCGAACAAATGCCCCCACACACGATTCACGAACACGCGGGACGTCAACGGGTTATCCGAATGCACGATGGCCTCAGCCATCTCCAGACGACCACTGCCAGAATTGACCCGCGGGGCAAAACTTGAGAAAAACGCGGGGAAGCCACGGTCGACGACCGACCCGCGATTGTGTGACGCGCCTCGAATGAACACGCCGACGTTTTCGGCCTGATTCTTGTCCACGAGCCGCAAGGGGTACTTGTCATCCTGTTCCTCACGCGAACTCCATAGCATCCCGTAGACGGCGTAGTAGTCTTCGTCGCTGATGGGGTCGTACTTGTGATCGTGACACCGCGCGCAGGCGACGGTCAAACCCATCATGCCGCGAAAGATGACGTCGATGCGGTCGGCGGCGATGTCGTCCTGGTCGTTGATAAACCTGCGGCCGAGAGTTACGAAACCCTGCGCTGCTAAATCCCCCTCGTCACCCGGCAAATCCTTCACATGGTCCGCCGCCAACTGAAGCATCATGAATTGATCGATTGCGAGATCGGAGTTGAAGGCATTGATGACCCAGTCACGATACTTAAAGGCATTCGGAAAATCTCGCGCTTCAGTGAACACATAACCTTTGGTATCGGCGAATCGTGCCACATCGAGCCAATGCCGTGCCCATCTCTCGCCAAACTGTGGCGAGGCCAGTAAGCGGTCGACGAGCTTCTCGTAGGCCTGTGGATCATCATCGGTGACGAAGGCCTCGATCTCATCATGCGTTGGGGCGAGACCTACCAGATCAAAATACAAACGCTTAGCCAACGTCCTGCGATCCGCCTCTGGCGAAGGAATCTGCCCAGCATTCTGAAGTTCGGCAAAGATAAGCTGGTCAACAGCAGTGCGGCTCCAACCTGTTGGATCGACAGGCAAAGCGGGCGGTGCGGGCTTTTGGAATGCCCAATGCACTGCCGAGCGACCGGCTATGGTGTCCCCATCTGGTGCAGGGCCATCGCGCGGATCTGGTGCGCCGAGGGCGATCCACTGTCGAAAGGCTGTAATAACCTCCTCGGGCAAGCGACCATCAGGGGGCATCTGCAACCCTTCATCGTGATACTCGATTGCGCGCATTAACCGGCTCTCGTCGGGATGAAGCGGAACAATCACCGGTCCAGAGCGACTGCCGCGCATAACGCTGGCCCGATTATCGAGTGCCAAGTCTGCCTCCAGGGTGCCGGCCTCTTGTGAATGGCAACCGAAACACGCTTCCACCAGCACCGGGCGGATTCGGTTCTCAAACAAATCATGGCCCTCGTCACCACGCACAGTTGCCGCAGCCGCTGCAACTACGTTCGCCAAGGCAAGCCATGTGAAAAGAGGCTTCATGGAAAGTGTTGACAAGGTGTAAACGAATAGGGACGGAAGCATTGCGCCGACACAGTCACCATTTTAGTGAAGCACGGCTACGGACGCAAACTATGAATTGAGTCCCTGAGCTTTAAAACACACTGCGACTTAGTGCTTTGCTCGTCATTATCGCGATTTGCGTTTGCCTCGGCACAAGGGTTTTGGGTAGCGCGCATAGTGCAAGAACTAGTGGGCGACACAAGACTCGAACTTGTGACCTCTACGGTGTGAACGTAGCGCTCTAACCAACTGAGCTAGCCGCCCGGGTGATGAACTTGCCGGAAAGGGGCATTTTAATGGGAGCCGTCGCGATTGGCTAGATGCTCTCGCGCTCGGTCACAGCGGGCTCGATTGTGGTCTGCTGGTCGGCCGTTGCGGAAGAAGCTGCAGCGGCAGTGTGGACGCGAGTTCCGTCAGCCGTTTCCGTTGCCGTTGCCGTTTCCGTTTCGGAGAGATGGCCGTCGACTGTGCCGGCGTTGTGGCTGTAGACGGGATCGTGATAGGGAATTCGGCGGGGCTCGTCGTAGAAAACGCTATTGAATTCGTTTTGAATCCCCGACATACCTTTTTTAAATTCGGCGAGACTCTTGCCCCACGAGCGCGCGACCTTGGGCAACTCGCCGCCGTAAAGCAATAAGGCCACCAGCATCACGAGTAACATCTCGGTCGGGCTGACGCCGAAATAGCTTATCAAATAGAGACTCTGGCCGCTCACTGGTTCTTGCACTCCTGAAATCACAGCGCGACTCGATTTATTGAAGACAGGCTGCGAGCATGACTACTCCCGTCGGTCTTCAATTTTTTGATTGGGATCCGTGGCCCCGCCGCCAGTCACGCCTTTCATGAATACGGTGATGCCTTCGCCCAACGAGCGCATGACGGAAGGGAGTCGGTTGCCGAAGAGCAACAGCACGACCAGCCCCAAAATGACGGTTGCGGTGGGAGTGATTAACGCGAACATTGTTTGCTTGCCACCATAAAAGAGGAATGCGGCGATACCATTAACTTGCTAGCTAACTAAATTCTACAGGGGAGACGGGGCAAGTCAAACCAAGCGACGGGCCCCGCTCAAGTTTACCTCGTAAAAAGGGGCACTTTCCAGCCTATCACCCTGGCTAAAACTTAAGGTGCTTCTCACCTTTGGAGCGACTGCCATCCCTCTCGGTCGGCGATTTCGCTCGGCCTGAGAGCTGGGTTGTAGCGGTAGTACACTTCCAAGCAAAGGGCCGAGAGGGCCGTGGTGTAGACCTTGCCGCCGTAGCCCCCCCACACAGTGTCGGCATTCCAACACCCGTCGCTTTCTTGGGTGGCGATCAAGGCCGTCGTGAGGGCGTGGTTCCATGACTCCCAACTCGCGGTGTCCTCCGGCGAGTCGTGTTGATTCTGCTGCAAGGCGAGCGTCGCATAATACCAATAGTACAAATTGCGATTCGCGGGAGTAGGCAGCTCTTGCTCGAGCGAGAGAATCGTTTCACGGATCGCGGCCGGATTGTGCGCGCCTCCCCGATCTGATTGCAAGAGTTGATGACAGTACCAAGCCTCGGCGGTCATCGTGCGGGTGGGCGGGCCATCGGGCCGATAAGCCGCCAAGCCGCCGTGATTGCCGCGCTTCACGCGGCGCAAAAAACGCTCGGCGCGCGCCCAGGTGATGTCGGGAATTTGAATGCCGGCCAGCTTTGCACTTTTCAGCGCCATCAACTGCCAACCGAGTTGGCTGGTGTCCCCCGTGTCGCCGCGGCGATAGCGCCAGCCACCGTCGGTCGGGTGTTGCATCGACAGCGAATAACCCACGGCCGCCCGGCACATGGGGTCGAGCCGCTCGTCGCGGGTCATGGCGTAGGCCTCGCAAGTGGCCAGCATCGCCATCGAATGGCAATACATCCGCGCGAATAATTCCGCTTCCCCAAAGAGCGAGCCATCGGACCGTTGGCGTTGGCGCAGGAACTCCAGCGCGGCGGCGACTTCGTTGCGATAAGTGCCGTGCAAATGCGAATGGCCCGCACCCAAAAATGCCAGGATGGCGAGCCCCGTCACACCGGTATCGGCGTTCGCGCCGGCCCCTTGGCGATTGTGACCAAGCACGGCGAGCTCTTTGCCGGCCCCGAATTTTGAGGCATCCCAACCCCCGTTTTCGGATTGGTTCGCGGCGAGCCAAGCGAGCGCGGCCTTCACGGCTCCTTCCGTTTGCGAACTCCCGCCTCTCTCCGTGGCGAGTTCCGTGAGATCCTCCGCAAAGCGATCAGCATACAAATTCGGTATCGCCTCACGGCTCGTGGACACTTCTCGCGTGCGCGGCGTGACGCGGGGAGAAGTAGTGTGTTCACTCTCTGCATTATTCCCGCTCGGGCCGTCATTCTCGCGAAGGGCTCCGGAGGCGACTCGACTGGGCGAGCGGGAACCCAGTGACTCATCACTCGCGTCAACTTCTGATTGATCCTCTTGCGGCTCCGATTCGATAACTTCAGATTCCGCGACTTTGGTTTCTGCGAGCTTAGGTGCTTTAGCGATGGGGGCCGGCATGAGTGCTGGGGCTTCAAGCGGGGCAGGGGGCAGGGGCTCCGCCGCGGTCAAGCTCTCCGTGATCTTTTCCATCATCAGCATGTCGGGAGTCGGTTGCTCGTTTTCATCTGCTGACTCGTTGGGCAATGGTTCCGCGGCAGGGGCCACCAACGGTGGAGCGGCCATGTCTTCCCACACGGGCTGAATTTCTTCCGGTTCACTCTCGTCGGACGCTTCGATGAATGGCTCCGCCGGCAAAACAGCAACACGTATCGGCTCGCCATCGCCAGCAAGCGGCGGACCCGTGACGATCCGCACTGTCATGGAAAACACGACGATCAGCACATGGACCCACAGCGACAGCACGGCGCACATCCGCCAAGTGCGATTGGTCGACCAGCGGGTGCGGAGCAGCACGATTAACGCGATTGTCGAAATACCAAGAACCGACCACATTGCGACCCACGTGGGGGTCGTGAGCCCCCAGAAGGCCAGCAGAAGCTGTGTTGAATTTTGCATGGCCGGTTGCTGCTCGCTAGCGGGTCACATTCGCAGCGCCTTGCGCGAGTTTCACGCTGATTCCCAACTCCGAAATGTTCGCGTCCTTACAGGCGGACAAGGCGGCGGCCACATACTGAAACGGACACGCCGCATCGCCACGGATCACGACGCTGAGTTGTGGAAACTCATTCCTGGCGGCAGCCAGTCTGCTCGTGAGATCAGCGAGTGAAACCGCCTCGCCGTCAAGCCGCACCTCGCCATCTTTTTCGACGCTCACGGTGCGCTGCTTGGGTGCCGAAGTGAGCGGCGCGGCGGCGGCCACTTCGGGAAGCTGGAGGTCGATGTCCGCTTCGACTTCCGCGAACTTGCTCGCCGCCATGAAGAAAATGATCAAGAGGAACACCACGTCGATCATCGGCGTGAGGTTCAGCGCGGGCAACTCATCGGTTTGCGTTTTGAGGGGCATGATTCAATCACGGGCAATGCTAATTTTACGGCGCTGAGTCCAGTGATGTTAGCCACGGATGAAACACGGATTGAACACGGATGCTCAAAAAAGTAAGAACAGTATTATCTAGTCGCAACTACGACACTTGCTATCACTAGAGGCATCACTCCCTAATTATCCGTGTTTAATCCGTGAAATTCCGTGGCTCTTTTAGGTCCTTCCCCGATTCAATTTGGCGCTGTCGCGTTAAGCCACTTTCTTGGGCTTCGGCGTGGGTTTCGGCCGCGAGCGGCGTTCTTCAATGCCTTCCGCCGAGATCATGTGAACAACATTCTGGCCGAGTCGGTCGATTTCCATCACCAGGCCATCCACGCGTCCCACCAGCCACAGATACAGAATCAACGCGGGGATGGCGACGGACAGTCCCGCCGCGGTGGAAATGAGCGCGGTGCCGATGCCACCGGCCAATAGCTCCGCGCGTCCCATCGCCGCGCTCTTCGCAATGACATCAAAGGCTTCCATCATGCCAACCACCGTGCCCAGCAAGCCGAACAGGGGGCAGACGGTCGACACACCGTTGATCACACGCAGATAACGCCGCATGTCGTTGGCGACCCGTTCCCCTTCATCCAGCACGGCTTGTTCGATTTCGACTGCTGGCTTGCCCCACTTCCACACGGCCGCCTCAAACACGCGAGCGATCAAACTGCCGTTCTGCTCGCAGCGATCGAGGGCTTCGCTCTTGTCGATGGCCCCTTCGCCGATTTGCAGCAAAAATCGTTCGACAAACACCCGCGGCACGACCCGGCCGCGACGAAGACTCAAGGTACGTTCAAACACGACCGCCAGTAGGACGAGCGAACAAAGCAAAATGGGAAAGACCAACGGACCGCCGGCGGCAACCATCTCCCATAACGAGCGAGAATGCCCGGCAACTTGCTCCGCACCCGACGCAGCGTCTTGCGCGTAGCAGCAAGAACTGTCGGATACCAACGCAGCGACCGTGACAACAGTGATTCTGTGCCAAATCGAATTCAATGTGTTGAAATATATTTGCATCCCTGCGGATCCACGGTTCATTGTTATCTGAGTAAGGGCGGCGTTTGTTGAGCGAGCCGTTCCTGCGCCCACTTTAAGCGACCCGCCAATTGTTTTTCGGAAGTGGATCCCTGCCAACGTTCCAATGCCCGCGAGTATTGCCTGCGAGCTGCTTCCCAGTTTTCCGTCAATTCCGCACACTTGCCCGCCTGCAAAGCCGCTCGTGCTTGCCACTGCGGCAAGTTGTGCCGCTCGATCACTTTTTGATAAGCAACCGCGGCGTGCTCGTAATCCTGCTGATGAAAATAGGTCTCGCCGATCATCCATTGGGCCATCGCGGCGGTTTCCGTGCCCGCGGCCCAATCGTTTTCCAGCACCTGCCCGTAGGCCCTTCGAGCCGCCGACATTTCACCCCGGCCAGCCGAGGCCCGACCACGCAAATAATCCCACTCGTAGGCCAACTCGAACTCAGGATAACGCTCGTCAAGTTCGCCAACCAATTTCAACACTGCTTGCCAATCTTCCCGCCGAGCTGCGAGTTGTGCGCGCCGCAGAGTGACCATTGGCACCCACGGCTGCGTGATGCCAACCGTTTCCGCGACCAGGGCGTCAAAGCGCTCGCTGGCCTCGGCATGATCTCCCACTCGCAGCGCCGCTTCGGCCCGCCAGAACGCCAATCGCGCCGCGGCCGCGCCTTTGCCGATTCGCGTTTTATTTTTGTCCAACAACTCGATGATGGATCGCCACTTCCCTGCATCTGCGAACAACTGGCACTGCAAACAGAGTGTCTGTTCCCATAACGGAATCTGCTGGTCGTGGAGAGGGTGTTTCTCCGGAGCCAAACGCATGAGCAGCCAATCGACGGACTGTTGGGCTTCGTCACACTGCTTTTCATCGGCTGCCGCAAGTGCCAGCCAATAGGCGGCCTCTGCGGCCTGGGGACTTTGGGGAAAATTTGCCACCAGTTCTCGGCAGAGTTTTTCCGCTGCGGCCTGCTTTCCCCGTGCGGCCTCGATCCAGGCCAGATTGGCCATTACTTCCGTCGTGCGATCGAGCTTGGGAAAGTCGGTGAGGAGTTGTGAGTAAAACACGCCTGCTTCGGCGTGTTGCTTAAGTCGTTCGTGCAGTCGTGCGGTACGCCACAAACCCTCGGCCTCGAGCGCGGCAACATTTTTTTCAACGAGGAATGCATGGTACGCCGCGAGGGCCGCATTTAAGTGGCCATCGCGTTCGAGCCCCACCGCCTCTTCAAATATGCCGAAGCCAAGAGTGCTTTCGATTGGCACAATGTCCCGCGCTTCGACCAAGGAATTAATCAGCCTAACGTATTCACTCGTGGGATATTTTTCTTTCAAGAATTCATAGGCGAGCTGCAAATCTGTTTGTGATTTGGCGGCATATGCCGCGCGAGCCAACCCCCACGCCGCGTCATCCGCCCATTCGCTCGCTGGTTCGGAATCGATCAGTCGCTGAAACGCTTGTTTCGCATCCCTTGGCTTATCTGCTTTGAGCAAACTTTCACCGAGATAAAATAACGCGGCAGGGCGATGTGCCGTCTGCACGGTCGTGGCTTGATTCAGTTCTTTCTCGGCGCTGATCCAGTCTTTCGCACTGTACGCCGCCAGGCCCAAAAGATAATGATATTCGGTGGCACATTCTGGAAGTTGCGTTAACGGTTCAATCTCCGCGGCGATCTCTTCGCAACGTGACAACTTCCACTGCGACCAACCTGCTCCCAGACGGGCACGCTGCTGATGCGCGGGTGCTGACTGCAATTTATAAACACGGCGAAACGTCGCGAGGGCCTGATCGAATTCTTGGGCATCGTATTTTGATCGTCCCAAGAGCAACAGTGCTTCCGCGGCGATGTCGGCGATGGAACTTTGGCAAAGTCGGCCCAGTGCGATAGGCACTTCCGCCAATCTGTCACAAGCTAATAGTGTTCGAGCGAGTCCCAAGCGGGCTTGATCGACGTGCGTGTCGCCGGGGAAGTTTTCGATTACAAACTGGAATTCGGCGATGGCCTGCTCGTGTTGAGATGTTTGCAGGGCCATGTCGCCCAGATAGTTGTAGGCGGCCGGGACAAGTTTTTCCTGCGGATATCGCTCGATAAACTCGCGGAAGTGGCCGGCCGCCGCGGAATGATTGCCAGCAAGAAATTGTGCTTCACAGCAGCGGAATTGAGCGCGTGGGCGTAACTGTTTGCCGGCGGCTGAATCCAGCACTAGCTGGTAGTAAATTTGGGCCTTGGCGTACTCTTTCAACTGCATGCCGCATTCGCCCGCATAGTAATGGGCCGACGCCTCGTCCGTGGCATCCGTGCTTTGGCGAGCGGCCGCAAGAAACAAGTCGAGCGCCGCCTGCCAGTCGCGTTGTTGATAGCGCTGTTTGGCTTGCTGAAACTTTGTTTGTTCAGCAAACGCGGGAACCGTCAGTAGTCCACTGACGATAGCGATGAAAATCAGCGGTTGAGAAATGATCTTGGGCATCATGGCTTTCAGCGATGTTGCCCCCACAAAAAAGCGGGCTTGCCAGCCCCCATCCCTGGAG
>JBGTMM010000793.1:0-9895 GCA_041743635.1 Bythopirellula sp. | reverse complement strand
CGCGGCTGTGATTGGTGGTCACCTGAAAATGATCGGTCCGAATTCGCCAACCATCGTCGATCGTCGCATGGCGGCGGGCATCGTCCGCTGCGGTGATCCAGCGCTTGCCGACCTTGCGCTGGCCCGCTTCATATTTGGCAGCATCTTCAGCGGCGATCCAACCGAATTTGGAATGCCAAACAAAACCATTTTCCATTTGCCCTATTGAGTAACTCCCCGCCCATTTGTCACCATATTTTTCATAGCCCAACACGCGGCGGGCGTCGGCATGGTCGGGATCGAACATCAATGTTCGCGCTGCAGCACGCAAAGCGGCACCCACATCGCCCTGCTTGCTGAACTCGCGGGCCTGGACGAAACTCGCGGCGGCCGCGCGGCGGTTCTCGTCGGTGATTTCTCGTTGAGTAGTACCAGAATAAATGTCCGGCACAATAAACACGATTTCACCGATATCGCCGCGCGCAGCACAACTCGCGATGGACAGCGCAACCACAACGAGGGGACAAATCAATTTCAAACTGAAAGCCTTCATAACAAGATACCCATCGCTAAGCCGCGAGCGGCCGCTTGCGGCTTAGCGGAGGGGCTGAATAGATACCACAATTGTAGCACGCGCTAGCCATCTGCAAACGCCGCGTCGAACGCCACGTTCGAGGGCGCGAAATCGAGCTTCTTCACGAACTCGCACGCCTCGCGGGCACCGTGTTCGCGGTTCATGCGGGCATCTTCCCACTCAACGCTCAACGGCCCGGCGTAGTTGATGTCGTTGAGAGCGCGGATGATTTCCTCGAAGTTCACACTGCCCCGACCGGGTGAACGGAAGTCCCACCCCCGCCGCGCATCGCCGAAGTTAAGATGGCTCGACAAGATGCCACTGCGACCGTTGAGCGTCACAATCGCATCCTTGATATGCACATGATAAATGCGGTCGGGAAATTCGCGGATGAATTCCACGGGATCGACCCCCTGCCAAATGAGATGGCTGGGATCGAAGTTGAAACCAAACTCTTCGCGGTGGCCAACCGCTTCGAGCGCGCGGTGGGCCGTGTAAATATCGAAGGCGATTTCCGTGGGATGCACTTCCAAGGCGAACCGCACGCCACATTCGCCGAACACGTCGAGAATCGGGTTCCAACGATTCGCAAACTCGGCGAAGCCCGCTTCAATGGTTGACTCGGGCACGGGGGGGAAGGAATACAAACAAGGCCAAATCCCTGAGCCCGTAAAACCGTTCACCACTTCCACGCCGAATCGCTGCGCCGCGCGGGCCGTGTTCTTCATCTCCTCGGCGGCCCGTTTGTTGACGCCATTCGGATTGCCATCGCCCCACACATGTTCAGGCAGAATCGACTTGTGCCGCGAGTCAATCGTATCGCATACCGCTTGGCCCACGAGATGCCCACTGATCGCGTGGCATTGCAGATCGTGGCGATCAAGTTGCTCGCGCTTGGCCTCGGTGTAGCCGTCGTCGCTGACTGCTTCGGACACATTAAAGTGATCCCCCCAGCAAGCGAGTTCCAAACCGTCGTAACCAAACTCGCGTCCCATGCGGGCCAAATCGTCGAGCGGCAGATCAGCCCATTGACCGGTGAAAAGAGTGACGGGGCGCGGCATGAATGATTGCTCCTAGGGGCGTGGTGATGAGGAGCACGCATTGTCGCAAATTTCAAACGCTTGGCAACTCGCGGAAATAGGGGAATAACCGCGGAGACGCGAAGGCGCGGAGAAAGTGTCATCCTGAGAGAGCAACGAGAAAGTGTCATCCTGAGGGAGCAACGAGAAAATGTCATCCTGAGGGAGCCTTGGCGACCGAAGGATCTGGCTTGCATTACTCTCACACATGGAAAGCGGGCGAGGCTGGAAGCCAGATTTCTCTAGTCGCACCGCTCCTCTCGGAATGACAGGGTATTGCAAGCTATAATTCCTCCAGACGACAAAACATTCCACCTGGAATTCAAGAGCATGAACCATCTCGCCAGAAATGCCTGCTCGATTTTGCTAGCAAGCCTAACGTATTGCGGCGCTGCGGCGGCTGCCGAGGTGGCGATTGATATTGAAGTCGTCACGGCGCCCGGCGTGGCCATCACGGCTCCCCAAGAGTGGGCCGCACGGCTCGGGAAGTTGGGCCTTGATCGCGTGCAGATTCGCTCGGCTCGTGGCGAAGAAAAGCCGGCGACAAAAATGAACGACGCCGGCACTCGCGTGGAAGTGCTGGCCGTGCTCACCAAGGGCGATGTGCTGGTCTTGCCGCAGCGCAAATTCCGCGTGAGCCAACTCGGCGAATTGCGCGAGTATTTCGAGACCTTGCCGGAGCAGATCACCGAAGAGGGCATTGTCCGCGGGCCGTTCCGCCTCACCGAGCAAGAGTTTTACACGGTCATGGCCGACATGGCCAAGCCACTCGCGAGTTTCACCAAGGGTATTACTAGTCATGAAATGCTTGCCCACTGCGCGAAGAAGTTTGGCTTGAGAATCGAATGGACGGCTTCCGCTTATCCATTGCTACAGTCGGGCAAGCCCATTGTCGTGGAGCTGAATGGCTTTGCGTCGGGGACAGCCCTGGCGATCGCTTTGCGACGCGACGGACTCACCCTGCGCCCCAAACACGTTCCCGGCGGGTTACAGTTGGTCATCGAGCCGTATAAGCGTGGCAAGGAAGTATGGCCAGTCGGTTGGAAAGTCGACAAAACTCCCCGGCAATTGGCGCCCAAGTTGTATGAATCGCTGTCCATCGAAATCGAGGGTTACACGCTCGCGACGGCGCTAAACGCTCTTGCGCCGCGGCTGACCGTGCCGGTGGTGATGGACGAATGGATCCTCGACGAGCTCAACATCGATCCCGCCAAGGTTCCCGTGAAACTCCCGGCTAAGAAACGATTTTTCAAAAGCGCGCTCGACGGCCTCTTCAGCCAAGCTCGGCTCGCCTGCGAATTGCGAATTGATGACGCCGGCATGCCGTTCTTGTGGGGCACACAATACGGCCCCGACAGCCGCCCGGCCCAATAACGGCCAACTTAATGAGTTTGAACTGCCACGGAAGAATTTTTTTACCACGAATCGACACGAATCTCACGAATAAATTCATTCGTGTGATTCGTTAGATTCGTGGTTTAATTCCTGTCCTTCATGGCGGTCTCATTCGGACTTGCTGAATTCCTCACGAGCCAGCCGGCTGATCACGTAGCCCCACACGATCGGCAAGAGCGAGATGACCACAATGCCAATGACGACCGCCGTAAAGTTATCCCGCACCATCGGCATGTTGCCAAAGGCGTAGCCTGCCCCCGTGCAGAGTCCCACCCAGAGCAGCGCCCCCATCACATTGAAGAAGGCGAATTGCGAATAGGCCATGTCGCCCGCCCCGGCGACAAACGGCACGAAGGTCCGCACGATGGGCACGAAGCGGGCCAGCACAATTGCCTTGCCGCCATACTTTTGAAAAAAACGGTGCGCTTTATTCAAATGGTCGCGATTAAGCGCGCGGTGCCAGAAACCGGAGCGATCTTCCGCCTTGAAAATCTTTGGTCCGAGATAGTTGCCGATGGAGTAGTTGACCGCGTCACCCAAAATCGCCGCGGCCACCAACAGCAGCAGCACCACCCAGATATTCAAAATACCCGCAGCGGAGAGGGCCCCCGTGGCGAACAGCAACGAGTCGCCTGGCAAAAAAGGTGTGATCACCAGCCCGGTTTCGCAAAAAATAATCAGAAACAACAGGGCGTAAACCCAGGGGCCATACAAGTCGACTAATTCCGCGAGATGCGTGTCGAGGTGCAGGAACAGATCGATCAAAGTATCCATGAAGCAAGTCTAAGCCCAAATTGCGTAGCTGGTGGCGGACCAGTGATTCTAGCATTCCAGCGCCGATAGCGGGAGAGCAGGGGTGGCATGCCCTCGGAGGTCCTCCGACGTGGGCATGTATGTTCGCCGAGAAACATGGCCACTTCAGAGTACTTCAGAGGCCATGCCACCCGGTCGATGCATTTGCTACAATGTGCGGCTCCCCCACCGGTTCCTATCATAAAATCACTACCAACAGCGATCATGGAAAAGACTGTCCCTTTCGATCCAGCCACGCTTGAACGGATTTTGCGCGATTATCCCACCCCGTTTTATTTGTACGACGAGCAAGGCATTCGCCAGCGCACTCGCGACCTGCTCAAAGCCTTCCGCTGGAATCCTGGCTTCAAGCAATACTTCGCCGTGAAGGCGACCCCTAATCCGCATATCGTTTCGATCTTGCGCGAGGAAGGGAGCGGGGCCGATTGTTCGAGTCCGGCGGAGCTTGTGCTCAGCGAGCGAATTGGCCTCTCCGGCGAGTCGATCATGTTCACCTCGAACAATACCACGGCGGAAGAGTACAAGCACGCGGCAGGCTTGGGGGCGATCATCAATCTCGATCATCCCAATCTGATTGACACGCTGGTGGCCGCGACGGGGATGCCCGAGACAATTTGTTTCCGCTACAACCCTGGCCCGGAACGGACCGGCAACGCCATCATCGGCAACCCCCAGGAGGCAAAGTTCGGCTGCACGCGCGTGCAAATCTTGCAAGGTTACCAGCGCTGCCGCGAACTCGGGGCCAAACACTTCGGCCTGCACGCGATGGTGGTTTCCAACGAATTTGATTTGCAATCGCTGTTGGACACGGCGCGCATGCTGTTCGAGTTGGCCGTGCTCGTCCAGCGCGAGACGGGCATCAAGATCGCGTTCATCAATCTGGGCGGCGGCATCGGCGTCGCCTATCGGCCCACCGACGACGAAATCAATCTCGCTGAGTTCGGCGCGGGGGTCGAAAAGCTTTACAAGCAGATTCTCGCTCCCGCGAGCCTCGATCCCGTCAATATTTTCATGGAAAATGGCCGCGCGATCACCGGGCCGTTTGGATATTTGGTCACGCGGGTCATCAATCTCAAGCAGACCTACAAGAACTACGTGGGCGTCGACGCCTGCATGTCGAACCTTATGCGGCCCGGCATGTACGGCGCGTACCATCACATCACGGCGGTGGGCAAAGAGAGCCAGCCCACCGCGGGACCAGTCGACGTGGTCGGTGCGCTCTGCGAGAACAACGACAAACTCGCCATCGACCGCGAACTTCCCGCCGTGGAAGTCGGTGACGTCTTGGTCATCCACGACGCCGGTGCCCACGGCCACGCGATGGGTTTTCAATACAACGGCCGGCTCCGCAGTGCCGAGTTGCTGCTCAAGCCCGACGGTTCAGTGCGGCAAATTCGTCGAGCCGAAACCCTCGACGACTACTTCGCCACGGTCGAGTTCTGACACGTAGGCGAGTCTCTCCGTGACTCGCATTCAATCGTTCCGAGTTTTGGAAAAACTCGGCTACGCGTGCACAATCCGCGCAACTGCTACAACTTCCAACTGCGGCGGCCGTTCTAACCTCGCATATAACCGCACCATCCTGATGCGGACTTAACGTGTCGCAAGGCAATCACTCCCGGGGGGTCTGATCAACATCTCTTTACAGGGTCTGCTAAATCTGCACCATAATGGCCAGACTAAACGTACTCGGGAGCCGCGCCGCGAGTGGTACTAATATTTTCGCCAACGGAGGGACTGGAAATGGCCAAACGACCCGTCAAGAAGTCCACGACAAAGAAATCATCGGCCAAGAAGTCAACAACCAAGAAACCTTCATCCCGCCGGACCTCTGCCGCTAAGTCTTCCCAGACGCGGCCAAATGCCGCACCGCCTAGTTTTCACGTTATGGAACAGGCGATGCAGGGAATGTTCGGTCGCAATGATGACGCCAGCTTTGAAGCCCAAGAGTTTGCCTACGAAGCCATGGAGGCGATGGCTCAGCAAGACTGGGAGCGGGCGCACGAAATGGCCTCGCGGGCCACGAAACTGGATGCCAACTGCATCGATGCCTTGCACATTATTTCGGAACTAGGCAGCAATACCAAAGACGAATTGATTGACAATCTTCGACAAACGGTCGACCGGGCGGAACGCGCATTGGGCAAAAAATTCTTCCAAAAGAACGTCGGCTACTTCTGGGGGCTCCTGGAAACAAGACCCTACATGCGAGCACGCGAACGACTCGCGGGAGTGCTCTACAGCAACGGACGGGTCGCCGAAGCCATCGAGCACTTTGAGAAAATGTTGCGGCTCAACCCCGGCGACAATCAGGGACTCCGCTATACCTTGTTGGGTTGCTACCTGGAACGCGACAACCTGCGAAAGGCCGAGCAGCTTTTTGGCGAGTACCCCGACGAAGGAAGCGCGATGTTTGCCTGGGCCAAAGTGTTGGCCAGTTTCCTCGGCGGCGACGAAGCGGCAGCCAACACGGCCCTCGCCGAGGCCCGTCAATTGAACAAGCACGTCGAAGCCTATCTCACTGGTCGCAAAAAAATGCCTGGGCAGGGGCCAGGCTACTACAGCCCCGGCGAGCCGAGCGAAGCGATCGTCTGCATGTCCCAGATCGGCGCGGCATGGAAGAAACACCCTGAAGCCGGGGAATGGTTAAAGCGGCAACAGGCGAAATCGCGCAAGTAACAGCGCGCTGTTAGCCGCGACTCAACGAGTCGCACGGCAATCACTCCGCATCAAATCCCAATCGAGCGTCCGTCAGCGCGTCGGCTGGTTTGCCCATCACCTCTTCGACGGCCTGTCTGAGCCGGTCACAGGTTACCTTTTGCCGAGCGGCCACCAAGAGCCGCACTACGTCGTCAAGACTCTTGAGCTGATTCGTTTTCCGATGAATCTCCCGGTCAAGCTCGCGCATAATCCCCACGGCTCGGGCCGTGACGGGGCCGGCCGACACATCGACGTCCAAACGTTTGACCTGTTCGCCCCGCTTGGCGAATTGGCGCAAAGAGTGTTGGTAGCGACGATCGGTGAGCGTGCCGGAGCGCCACATCAACTTGAGCGAATAGTATTCGGCCATGCCTTCCACGATCCAGTCGCCCCCTTGCTCCGCCTCGATCCGGGTGGCGACATGCACCAGCTCATGGATCAGCGTGCTCGATCCATCTTCACTCAACAGTGGCCGGTCGGCGTGCAGATACAGCGAATAAGGGCCGGAAAGTCCGCCACGCCACATGGGGTCGCCCGCGCTCACCACTAACAACCGCTTGGGCATGTCCGGTACGAGTCGGCGGACCTCTGGCAGATTCCAATTCAGGAGGGCAAGAATATCGAGCCGGCGCACGTCTTGATCCATGGGCCCAGCCACGACCACCCGGACGCCGGCAATCCGCTCGCGGCGGACCCCCAACTTCCCGGCGGCCATCCAGCCGGTCGGACGGTCGAAGCTCCGCCGGGGGTTCTCGATTTCATAGACGTGTTCTTTGGTTCTCGAATACGCGGTGAGGAACGACCAACCTTCGGGCAAGTGAACGTGCAGCGTCGCATCCGCCTCGGCATCATCGCGTTGTTCGGTCCGAGCCGGGGGGAAAATATCATCGCCCCGCAGCAGCGCCCAGTCCTCCGTCATCCGCGCATCGAACTTGCCATTGGGGCGGAGATGGCTCACCGGAACATGAAACGACAATCGGCCACCCGTCAGCGGAGGAGTCCAGGTGACATATGCACCATCGGCTTCAATCTTACCATCACCCGCGAATCCCGCGTGGCGCTCGGGATCGATGTGAAACCGCATCGCCCAGATGTTGCCTTTCGCGCGGTCGTCGATGGTGAGAGAAACTTCCGCCAGATCCGCGGCAGGTTTCAGCGTCAGGTCGTAGCGAAGCCCATAGTTGTGACTCTCGGATTGAGCGAATGACGCGCCGCCAGAGAGCAGGAACGATGCGACAATCAAACTCACGCGTAAGCCGCCATTCATGGTATTTCTCGCATATCGATCATAAGATAATGCAAGTTTAGCCTGTTAGTTCGCCGGTCGGTAGGAGTGTCATTCCCGCGCAGGCGGCATTCATTGTGTTTCTCGTCGTCAAGCTTGCTACCCGGCGAGCCCGCTTCAGCGGGCGGTGCTCTCGAGACGTCTCTGCGTGAAATAATTCCGGGAACTTACGTAACCCGGCTGGCCAAAGATTTGTGTCGAAATTGTGCCAGCGCTTGTGCTACGCTTAATCTCGTTCGCGGCACACGACCGCCAATAAAAGCTGTCAGCTATTAGCCGTTAGCTCTCAGCCAGAAGGAGTTTGCTCATACGAATGACATGCTGCGCAAGTTGGTTCCGGCCTAAGATTGCCGCAAGATTCCACCCCATGCAAAATCAACCCTGCAAGGAAACATGAACTTGGCCAAAAAAACACTTTGTGGCCAACATGGTCAAGTTGGCCAACATGGCCAAGTTGAACCACTGCGAAAAAAATCCGCGATTGGATTGAGCAAAACACAATAGGCATTGGCAACGAACCCACAAACCACAACATATAGGTATCGTTCGTGCAGCGAGATTTTGCTCTGATTAATGGTCAAGACTTAACCATGCTGTTGCCGCCGGACAGTTTTCGCCTTGACAAGCGTTACACTCGCACAAGGCCTCGTCGGCGTAAACTCTCCGACTGTTTGTGGCATAAGACGATCGCGTCTCGTGCCAGTGAGGCATCCAGAATCTCTGAGCGCTCTTGCCGACGGACACACCGCAGGACTTCTTGCAGCTCGGCCGCAAAAGCGTGCATGGGATCGCCGTCAGGCAGCTCGGGATGCTGGATTTTGCCTGCGATGAGGATCGTGGGTTTGGTTAAGTAATTGCCTTGATCGCCGAAGATGGCGAACTCGAACAGGAGTGTCGCCTTTTCCAGATGAATTTCGAAACCATGATTAAAAGGCCTTCCTTGTTGGTCGATCGTCCCGCTCGTGGCGGAGACGACGGGACCCTCAGGCCCATAGTCAAATTGGCTATGCCAAAACTGGGGGAGTCCTTCGCGCATTCTGCCGCGACAGACCACGGAAGTTGGCTTGCCGAACAGCAAGCGAATAAAGTGGGCATCGTGAACGTGCAGGTCCAGCATGGGGCCGCCCACCTGATCGGCCTTCCAAAAGTTCGCGAGCCAGGTGGGCTCGGAGATGACGCGCCGAAAGCTGCCGCCGAGGAGCTTGCCAAATTTGCCGCTCTGAATCGTTTTCAGTGCCCAGGCATACTCGGGAAAGTAAGGCAAGACATGGCCGATGAATAGGAGTTTTTTGGCTTGTCGGGCCGCCGCGCTCATGCGATCGCAGTCGCGCACGGTGAGAGCCATCGGCTTTTCACAAAACACATGCTTGCCAGACCGCAAGGCCTTGATGGCAACGTCGGCATGCAGCGCTGGCGGCAATGTCACATCAATCATGTCCAAGGAGTCGTCCGCGAGCATTTCATCAATCGCGGTGTAGGTCGCCACGCCAGCGAGATCCATCATTTGTCCCGGGGGACCGAAATTGCCGTGAATATCCCGCCAGTCTCCCTTGAGCCGCTGTGCATTGCTCTCGCAGAGGGCGGCCACTTTCACTCCACGCAGCTTCTGGTAGGAAAGATAATGGACCATTCCCATGAATCCAACACCGGCGATGCCAACTCGAATCATAAAGTCCTCACGACGTAAACATTCTCGACAATCAAGGAGATGCCTGTTCTTGGAGTCGCTTCTGCCACAATTCTTCCGTTGCCCGGGGAAGCTGCGCATCAACGAGTCCGCGTTCACCCCGGCCTTCCTCGAAAATTCTCTGGTTGGCGTCGCGGGTGATCGTCGGCAGGTCAGCCTGCCAGAATTTTTCTTGCTCTTCCCGTGGAATTTGTTTCAGCGGC
Source organism: Bythopirellula sp. (assembly GCA_041743635.1). Classification (GTDB taxonomy): domain Bacteria; phylum Planctomycetota; class Planctomycetia; order Pirellulales; family Lacipirellulaceae; genus Bythopirellula. Next base: position 180 of record JBGTMM010000793.1, on the reverse strand, counting down.
CGGACGATGCGAAAACCAATATCGAGTGCTTCATCGCTAGCGAACCACCAAGGGCTTTTGGGAGTATTGGGATCGTAACTGCGCAGCTCTTCATCGTCACTAGCCCGCCGCGACGCGCTGCGGCACTCGCTCGCGGACGCGTTGATGGAACCTCCTCGCAAGACTCGCGGGTAGAGCACT
>JBGTMM010000792.1:0-2787 GCA_041743635.1 Bythopirellula sp. | reverse complement strand
TGGTTCGTTGACCGTGGCCGATTGGACTGCTTTTAATGCCGGCGGCGAGGTGAATCTTTCTGGTCTGACCCCGGCTCAACAATATCAGGCGGGCGATTTTAATGAGGACGAAGAAAACAACATCTTTGATTTTGCCGCTTTCAAGAACGCCTACGAGGCCGCCAACGGTCTTGGCTCATTCGAGGCCATGATCGCCGGCGTGCCCGAGCCGAGCAGTCTGACTTTGATCGCCCTAGGTTCGTTCATGCTGCTACGACGTCGGCAACGCCGACCGACGGCATTTACCCGCTCAACCGAAATTATTCCACGTTCTTCCTTTGAGGTCACATCCATGAAATCTCGTTCTCAGCTTTTAATCTTCCTTGTGACCGGCCTGACCTTGGTCTGGGCGGGAAACAGCAACATCCACGCGGCTGTTTTGGAGGACTTTCAATTCGGCGATGCCAACGGCACGCTGCTCGGCGCCGCGGCGAATAGTGCGAACACCGGCAATTTTTGGAACGAAGACCCCGATTCCTCGATCGGCGCATCCGTTCTCAATGGCAAGTACCGCATTCAGAAAAACAACGTCGACTTAACGACCCATATCCTGGATATCGACAATGTCACGACGGGCAAAGCGTGGCTTGTCGCCGAAATAAGTGGTTGGAATTTTTCCTCGGTCGTGGGGCCAGGTAATTTCGATTCGGCGGAGCTCGAAGAGTTTAGGCTTGCCTTTCTGAATAACGATTCGCCTGACCAAGGCGGTAACACGATCACCGGCCAAGCGACCATTCAGCGGAATTCCATGGGGGGTATTGAATTGGTGGGTCGGCTCACGACAGGCCTGCCTGAGATTGCCCCGTTGGCCCTGACCACCACTCGCTCGACTCCCTTCACTATGGTGCTCGAAATCGATGAAAATGCCGAAAACTATTCCGTCTATTACAAAGATAATGCCGGGCCTTTCACCTTGTTGGGAACCGCGCCCCATGTCGCGGGTCGCAATGGAAACTCCTTGCGTATGGGCGTGAACAACAATTTTGGCGGCACCGGAGAATTCTTCGACCTGGATCGCCTCTATCTCACCAACACCGACCCCACGAACGTCTCGAATGATCGGCTCACCCTGCAAGTAAATACAGGCACGGGCGAGCTCAAGCTCATCAACGACACCGTTTCAACCTTTGACATTGATGCTTACACTATCACAAGTTCCACGCTCAACGGAGAGCTTAATTTCTCAAGTTGGAATAGCCTCAGTGATCACAACCCGCTGGTCGATCCCGTTGACGGGCCCGACGGCGACCTGACGCTTGGCAACGGGATCGGCGAAACCTGGGACGAAGCTCCGGGAAGCAGCGACAAAGTGTTGGCCGAACGCTTTTTGCTCGGCAGCTCGATTTTCGCCACAGATCGTGAAGAAACGCTCGGCATGGGGTTTCAAGTCGGTGGCGACATCAACTCGCTCTTGTTCCAATATCGCAATGCCGACACGGGAGCGATCGTCACCGGCATTATCGATCCGATTTCGACCGGCCCTAACGGCGACTCTGATGGTGACGGCGACATAGACGGCCGCGACTTTCTCCGTTGGCAGCGTGGTGGATCGCCGAATGCCTTCAGTCCCGGAGATCTCGCCGCTTGGCAAATGAACTACGGATCGCCGCTCGTGGCACCAATCCTGGCCGTGCCGGAGCCAGCGACGTGGTTGCTACTCTCGGTTGCGGCCGTGGGGGGGAAGTTCGCAAGACGGCGGCGAGCCTGAACCAAAAATTGTCTAGGCCTTGTAGCGGTAGCCCACATGCGGGACGGTTTGCACAAAGTCATGCAAAACTCCTAGCTGGTCACGCAAGGACGCGACGTGACGATCAACGGCCGCTTCAACAACAGAGAAGCTATTGATGGTCACGGCATCGGCGATTTGGCGTCGAGTAAACGCGTGGTAGGGCCGACTGGCCAGGAACACCAAGATGCGGAACTCCACAGCACCGAGGCGAATTGGCTTGTCGCCGAATGCCTGACGATATGACGTGGGCGGTCGAACCAAAACGGCCTCGCTTTGCCGTTCTTGGTCTTCCACTTCCCAGAAATTATTGAACTCGCCGGCGATTAGCTCGCTGGAGTCAACTGCTCGGTTATTCTGCACGGGGCGTCTCCCGTAGAATGCTCATGAAAGTATTATACAAGATGCTTCCTATGCGGGGATTCGTGGTTTAATTATTCTTACTTCCTCAGCGCTCTCGGCGTCCTTGGCGGTTCACCTTGAATTTGCATACCTCAGACCCCGTTGCCGGCCTACTTGCGGCAGCCCAATCCGGCAAGTTAACCTAACACGGGGATCAGACGTGGCACTTGCGCCGCATGACAGGGTCTTGCGGCGGACATATTGGGAAAGACGGTGTTGGTTATGAGTGCCAATTATCTCGCGAAACTACTCGGTGATGCTTGCTATGGTTTCCTGGCGATCAATTTTTTTTGGGGCTTGTACCACCTCATCCTGGGTTACCGTCGCATCTTGGAACTGAGCTTCCGCAATCGCGATGAGCAGACGGAATTCATGGAAGAGCTGATGTCTTCCTTGCTCGACTCTAAATATGCCGCCGCCGAGGAGCTTTGCGCGGACGATGCCCGCGCGCTGCCCCAGCTCGCGCAAATGGCGATTGAAAATCGCGGGCTCGGACACGACCAACTGCGGCAGCTTGTCACCGAGGTCGTGCACCGAGACATTCTCGGCGATCTGGAATATCGCACGGGGTGGGTGGCGACCGTCATCAAGAGCGGGCCGCTGCTCGGCTTATTCGGCAC
>JBGTMM010000791.1:0-2981 GCA_041743635.1 Bythopirellula sp. | reverse complement strand
CCCTCCTCGATGCGCAAGGTGCCGTCCATATAGGCTTCGCCGCTGCGGAGTTCCGGGTTGAAGAAGATCCCGTTATACAAGCGCGGGTCCGTGAGCCGGACGGTGACGCTTGGCTCAGGCGTTGTCCCATAGACATGCAGCTTGCCGTCGGCATCGATGATGCGCAACGTCCCCGTCGTGACGAAGCGCTGCATGGCATAGTTGAGAAGCCGCATGAGTTAAGCCAGCAGACCCTTCACGATTCCTCCAGCCTTGGCCATGTCCATCTGGCCTGCATATTTCGCTTTCAGCTCGGCCATGACCTTGCCCATGTCCTTGATGCCCGCGGCTCCGACCTTTTTAATGGCCGCGGCCACCGCAGTCTTGGCATCGTCCTCGGAAAGCTGCTTTGGCATATAGGACTGGATGATGGTGATTTCCTCGCGCTCGGCCGCCGCCAATTCCGGGCGGCCGCCTTGCTCATAGATGGCGACGCTTTCCTGGCGCTGCTTCACCATCTTGCCGAACAGATCGATGAGGCCTGAATCTGGCGTCAACTCCGAGTCGTGGCCATCGGTGCGGCTGTTGATGTCCTTGTCCTTGATGGCGGCGTTCATCAGGCGCAGCGTCGAGATGCGGCGCTTGTCGCCCGCCTTCATGGCATCTTTCAGCGCATCGTTGATGGCGGCACGGAGACTCATGTGCGTCGTCCTCGATTTCGTGGAAAGCGGATTCATTAGGAGGTTTCGGGAGGCCCCGCAACCTTTGGTAATGAATCAGTTGAAATTCCGCTTTTGACCCTGTGCAGCCTTTTCCATCAGGCGGATTTGGCAGTTTGGCACGCCTGAACTCTACGATAGCGGGTCAATCGCCAGTTATGATATCGGTCGCGGTCGCTTCACTTGTTGGATCAACTGGGACAGCTAAGATGCTAAGAGGGGCTTGTGCCTGCGGTCGCATCGCATACGAAATTCGTGGCGAGCTTTTTGGACCGATTAACTACTGCCACTGCTGGCGCTGCCGAAAACATTCGGGCTCAAGCTTTGGGACCACAGCCAGTGTTCTGGCGTCCCAGTTTTTCGTGGTCTCGGGTCAAGCATTGTTGTCGCATTGGACTTCCAGCCCGGGCGTCCACAGGTACTTTGCAAGCTGTTGCGGTTCGCCAATCTACAAGCTCAACGAGAATGAACCCAGTGAACTGCGCCTTCGTCTGGGTACGCTCGACACTGATCCTGGCGTTAAAGTCGAGATGCACTTCATGGTGGCGTCCAAAGCACCTTGGGTGAGCATTGACGACGATCTTCCTCAAGAGGTTTGCGGACCACCGTTTGGGGCAAAAGATTGAATTTCGAACAGCCGTCGGTCATGGCCCTTCAGCGAGCAGTATGTCCGCAATTGGCCCTTGGCGAAAATCTAAACTGACCACTACCGCAACCTTGACGCAACCTTCGCGCTCCCCTATCGATCCGCAAATTCCCGGAGACTCGCCGATGCCCGCAATCAAAAAGCCAGCCAAGGCGAAAGCGCACTCACGCGCTGTCTTTGGCGACTGGGATGTTCCGCGCGTCACGGGACTGCTGGTTCTGGCGGACGGCACGGTGATCGAAGGCTTTGGATTCGGCGCCGAAGGCGAAGCGGTGGGCGAAGTTTGCTTCAACACGGCGATAACCGGGTATCAGGAAATCCTCACCGATCCTTCCTATGCGGGCCAGATCGTCACCTTCACCTTTCCGCATATCGGCAATGTCGGCGCCAATGACGAGGATATTGAAACCACCAATCTCGCGGCCTCCGCGGGTGTCAGGGGCTGCATTGTAAAAGCCTCCATCACTGAGCCCGCCAACTATCGTTCCAGCCGCCATTTCGTAAAATGGCTGAAGGCGCGCAATATTGTCGGCCTTTCCGGCGTCGATACCCGCGCTCTCACGTCATTGATTCGCGAAAAAGGCATGCCCAATGGCGTCGTTGCTCACAACGCCAGGGGCAAGTTCGATGTGGCAAAGCTCAAGAAGATGGCGGCGGCCTGGCCGGGGCTTACGGGCATGGACCTCGCCAAGGACGTCTCCCTTGCCCAGCGCATGAAATGGGATGAGAAACTTTGGAACTGGAACGGCGGCTTCACCCGCGCCGATGGCGGCAAGTACAAGGTTGTGGCCGTGGATTATGGATTGAAGCGCAATATTCTGCGTTGTCTTACGAATGCCGGCTGCGAGGTGACGGTGGTCCCCGCAACCACCAGCGCCAGGGATATTCTGGCGCTCAATCCCGATGGCGTGTTCCTGTCGAACGGTCCGGGGGATCCAGCCGCCACGGGTGAGTATGCGGTGCCGGAAATCAGAAAACTTGTCGATTCGGGGAAGCCCGTCTTCGGCATTTGCCTCGGCCACCAGATGCTGGCGCTGGCTTTGGGCGCCAAGACCCACAAGATGCACCAGGGCCATCACGGCGCCAATCACCCGGTGAAGGATTTCACAACGGGCAAGGTTGAGATCACGTCGATGAACCACGGTTTCGCCGTGGATCGCGCCAGCCTGCCCAAAGGTGTCACCGAAACCCACGTCTCCCTCTTTGACGGCTCCAACGCCGGCATCGCCCTTGAGGGCCGCCCGGTGTTCTCGGTGCAATATCACCCGGAGGCCTCCCCCGGCCCGCAAGACAGCCACTATCTGTTCACGCGTTTTGTCGAGCAGATGGAAACAGCGAAGCAATTGTTGAGTCCAGCAGCATAGGGAGGCCTCATGACGCCAGCCGAGAACAAGGAAACTCCGGAAGTCAAAAGCCCCACCCGCGCCCGCGCCGGCGTGACCGGCCACAATGTGCGTTATGTTCTCCTGTTCGGCTTGGGCGGAGTCATCGTTGCGTTCATCATCGCCGGAGTTCTAACTGGTTGGTTGTGGTAGCAAGGCGGGTTACAGCAGAAATTCTCCGGCCATTCGGCGGCGAGCAGTGCCGCCGACCTTCACTTCGGTAATTGCCGAACCGGACGCCGTAAGGCGCGTTGA
>JBGTMM010000790.1:0-2719 GCA_041743635.1 Bythopirellula sp. | reverse complement strand
TTGCGGCCTTTCATCGACGCCCAACAGGTGTGGCACACTGGGGCCGTAAACGTCGGCATCCAAGAGGCCCACCTTCGAACCAGCTCGATGCAGGCCGCAGGCGATCGAAACCGCGACCGTGCTCTTGCCGACACCTCCTTTGCCAGATCCCACGGCGATGACGCTCTTGGCGGTGAGTCCCAAAGTACCAATGGGTTCCGCGGGCCGATGGTGCGGCACGATTTCAACGGTCACACTGGGATTGCTAGGCACTTGCGTGCGTAATTGGTCGGCGAGTTGTTCACGCGTGTCCTGCCACAGCAGCGCGGAATAGCTGGTGAGCGCCAGCGTCACCTTGATTTCGTTCCCTGCGATCTCCAAATTGCGGACCTGATCGAGTTGCCACAACTTGCGGCCTGTTTCCGGGTCGGGAAAATTCTTGAGGATCTCATCCACAAGTTGGCGATCAGGATCGTGTTGATGAACAGGGGCGGAATCAGGCATGGCGTCAAAGACTCTAAACGGGCTGGTGGCAAATAAACGTGAGACAAATTGGATTGGCCTCTCATTAAACCATATCGCCCTGAAGCTGCTTGCCAAGGCGTGCGAGATCTCACAGTATTCAACCGCAGAAAAATCCGCATGAAATAAGGGATTTGTGCGAAAACTATTCGCGTCCCGGCTGCCAATGCAAACCGATTGTGGTGCGGCCGTCCCGGCTGCAACTGCAGGCGGGCCTGCACGACAAGGTCCCGCTATGGCAGGCGAGACGCCTACACCACAAAACCATGGTGACGAGAATTGCGGATCAAAGATGCTGCTCAGCTGCCATGGAAACTAAACGGCGAAAGCGTCTTGCGGCAGTTTTTACAGAGATCGAAGTGCAGGAATTGCGTGGATCGGGCGATAAAATCAGCGCATAAAAAATCCCCCTGTGGGTGGGGCAGCAACCCACAGAGGGCGAACGACGTAGGAAGCCTACGTAAGCCCGATTTTAGCGTCTGTTCGCCATTTAATCAAACACTTTTGCAGAATCTTCTGAAAATTTGGAGAATCCCGGGGACGGATCGGCTAGGATGGGCCCGGCCGCCAGGTCGAGCATCGAGAGTTATGTCCATAATGGTTAAAGACTTACTGCAAAAGTTGCTGGCCATTCCCAGTATCAACCCAGTTTTTGGTTCTGCCGAGGCTAACTGGGTCGGGGAAGCCCGGCTCACCGATTTCCTGGAAAACTGGGTGGGTGAGCAAGGGTGGCGCTGGTTGCGGCAGGAGGTCCATCCCGGCCGTGATAACCTCGTGGCTTTACTTCCCGGGGCCCCTGGCAGCTTGAATCCTCCCGTCACTTTGTGGGAAGTCCATCAAGACACGGTCGGCGTGGCCGGCATGCAGATCGACCCGTTTACTGGAGCGGAATCGGGTGGCCGCATTTACGGTCGCGGTGCGTGCGATGTGAAAGGTGGCATGGCCGCGATGCTCGCGGCACTGGCTCAATCTCAAAACCGACTAGGAACGATCATTCTTGCGTTTACCGTGAATGAAGAGTGTGGCTTCACGGGAGCCAAGGCGCTGTGTCGTTTGTGGGCTCAAGGACATGCCTCGGATTTGTTGCCGATGGAAGGTGAAGAAAAGACCCGTGGCACGTTGCCGTTGGCAGAGCTACGTGAGTTACGGCCCGACCGTGCCATCGTCGCCGAACCGACCGATTTGGCGGTGGTGGTAACTCATAAGGGGATCGTGCGTTGGCGGTGTCATACGCGGGGACGTGCCGCCCATTCTTCGCAACCGCGGCAGGGCAAGAATGCAATCTATGCGATGACCGATGTGATCACCGCCATCCGCGAGTTCGATCGCGAGGTGTTGGCCCACCGCGGCGCGGATTGCTTGTGCGGTCGGCCAACCGTGTCCGTCAACATGATTCAAGGTGGCACGGGGGCCAATGTTGTGCCCGATCACGCGATGATTGACATCGACCTACGATTGATGCCGGGAGAAGTGCCAAGCGACGCACAGCAAGAACTGATCGAATTTATCGCTGCGAGAATTTCAACGGATGCCATTGTCGAGCACGAAGCCCCTTGGAATCAAAGCCGCGGCATGGAGGCGGACGGCAATCGTGCGTGGGCGGAAGAAGTGGCGAGAATCGCAAGTTTCGCCGGTCGCGCGAGCGAGATCGTAGGCGTGCCCTACGGCACCGATGCGTGGGTCTTCGCATCGCACGGAATCCCCACGGTCGTCATCGGTCCAGGGAGCATTCTCCAGGCTCACACGGAGGATGAGTGGATTTCGATCGCCGACCTGGAGCGGGGGGTTGAAGTGTATCGGCGGCTGGCGGAGGGTAGATAGAGACAGGTTGACACTACGAATTTTTCCTCGCTAAGCCGCAAGCGGCCGCTTGCGGCTTAGCGAGAAAGTTCAAACAGTTACCCATAATCAAAACACGTCGAGAATAAAATGGTGGCCGCTGTGGTAGAGGCGGCGATTGGGGTAGTAGTTGTGCCAACGCTTGTTGTAGACCGGTATCCGCATCTCGGGCGTATAGCGGTAGTACAGGCTGTCGGCACTCCGGTAGTACTCGTTGCCCCAGAAATTTTGAGGGTAGTACACGTACGGATAGTGGTAGAAGCGTTGCCAATCCTGGGTCGTGTAGGTTTGGCCCCAAGAGCGACCGTAGGCTTGTTGGGCCTGTGCGGTGTTGGAATCAGCCACGCAGCAGGCGAGTGCCCCAGCGCAGCAAACAGCA
>JBGTMM010000789.1:0-10776 GCA_041743635.1 Bythopirellula sp. | reverse complement strand
CCAGAGGGATCTGGTTTGCAGCATATTCACTAATGGCCGTGCGTGCTCAGATGGAACCCAGATCCCTCGGTCGGCAAGCCTCTCTCGGGATGACAGCTTGGGGCTCGCCGCTAAATATTTGACAAAAATGTTGATTTCTCCGGATAATGAAACCATCGTGTCGCCGGAACAGCGTCTGTAAGGTGGCAGCCGCCAAACATCACAGCTCCAGCAAGCGTCGGCCGCGCGCCAACGGAGCCGTATCTTTTTCAAAGATTGCCGTATCGCCATGGGATTGTTTGCGCTGCTGACCCGGTTTGTCCCCCACTTCTCGCGCCGGAGTGCTCGCCCGCAATTCGCGGCCTCTCGGCTAGCGCCACGTCGCTTGGAACGTCGCCGCGTATTCGATGGTGCGGCTGCTGGCGTGATGCTGGAAGCGATTGCCGACGTGCAGCTGTACGTGCAAACGAGCGAAAGTTTGATCGTGACAGATCAGGCCGTGGAGCAAGCCCAACCGGCAGCCGCGGTGGCCGCATTGCCACAAGCGACGATTCGCCTCCGCAGCGCTGAGATATTTGAAGATCAATCGGTGCTGGCCGTCATTGAAATCACCGACAGTCCGCCGATGCCGCACCAGATCACCATCGACTGGGGAGATGGCTCGCCGCTGACAGTAATCAACGTCGGTCCCTCGGTCAAAGAGACTCTGGCCGTTCACAAGTTTCTTGACGACAATCCTTCGAGCACTTCGAGCGATACTTACACCGTCACGGCTACAGTGACCAATCCTCTTGGTGGCTCCGACACCGCGGAGGCGATGATTTTGGTCAAGAATGTTGCCCCCAAGATTGATAGTTTCTCCATTAGTTCGCCCGCGATCAATGAAAACGATTCGGTGACGCTCTCAGGCACTTACAGCGACGTGGGAACGCTCGATACCCATATGCTTGAAATCGATTGGGACGACAATGGTGACTTTGAGCAAATCGTCACTGTTACAGGCGGCAATTTTTCTGTCACACGGCAGATTCTTGATGATGATCCTACCGACACATCCAGCGACAGCTTTAACGTGAATGTCCGCTTGCGAGACGATGACGGGGACGCGGACACGGAATCCAAGCAACTTACGGTGAACAACCTCAATCCCAGTGTGGTGCTCGTGTCGCCGACCTCCATCGAGGAAAACGATTTCGCCACGCTTCAGGGCACGATTACCGATGTCGGTACGCTCGATACGTTTACGCTGACCATTGATTGGGGCGACCCGTTTAGTCCCAACAATACGCAGAACTTCGATTTGGGAACTGCGCCTCTTACTCAAGCGGTAGACGGCATCAACTGGGATCCGGTCACGCGGACATTTTCACTCTCGCATCAGTATCTCGACGACAATCCCTCGGGAACGGCTGATGATATTTATACAATTAGTGTTACGGTCATGGATGATGATCTTGGCATCGGCATGGCGGAAACGATGCTAACAGTCAAGAATGTCGGTTTTACGTTAGCCCTTCAACCCACGGACATGATCGACGAAAATGGATTCGCTGAGCTAACGGGAACGATTAACGATCCGGGAACGAGAGACACTTTTAAACTTGAGATCAATTGGGGCGATCCGTTAAGCCCCGACAACACGCAGTTTTTCATCCTGGGAGCAACACCTCTGACCGAGGCTGCCGATGGCATTAAGTGGGATCCGGTTACGCGGACCTTTACCGTGCGGAGGCAGTATCTCGATGACAATCCTTCTGCGACAAGCGGTGACAATTATACGATCAACGTGAAGGTGATCGGCGACGATTTGAGCACTGACTCGAAGAATGCCTCGGTGCTCGTAAATAATGTGCCGCCGAATATTGCCTTCCAGCCTGTAGCAACAATCGACGAAAATGGCACGGCGATTCTCGAGGGCCATGTCGACGATCCAGGGACACTCGACACCTTTTTTATTGTGATCGACTGGAAAGATCCGTTAAGCCCTGAAAATACACAGTCGTTTGCGCTCGGCATAAAAACGCACACCCAAGCCGTAGACGGGATCAATTGGGATCCAATCACGCGAATTTTCTCGCTGTCGCATCAGTATCTCGACGACAATCCCTCCTTGAGCACTGCGAATGTCTACCCAATAACAGTAGGTATTGCTGATGATGATACCGGCATCGGATTGGCTCTTGCACCCGTCGTGGTGAGAAATGTTAACCCCGTTGTGACTGTTGATTCTGTTGCGCAAATTAATGAGGGAGGAGTGGCCTCACTGACGGGTAGCTTTACAGATGTGGGGACGTTAGACACACACGACGTTTATGTTGATTGGGGCGACGGTAGTATTACGTTCATTAAGGACGTTGGCATCAACGGTGCGGGCAGCTTCGCTGCGACTCACCTGTATGCCGATAACGATATTGATTCGGTTATCAATCCCCTGAAGCCTCGGGATAATCTTTACACCATTACCGTAACAGTTGTCGATGACGATGGCGGCGCACATGCTCCAACAACTGATATTACCGTACTTAATGTCGTACCTACTTTAGATCCCGTTGCGGCTACCGATGTATCTGCCCAAGGCTTTACAACTTTGACGCTGACCTTTGCGGATCCTGGTGCCGATTCGTTCCAGATTATGGTTGATTGGGGAGATAACCTTCACTTACAGCCGCAAGATCGTTTTGAATTAGAAAGAGTCTACTCGGGACCGACACCAAACACGTTCGTACTGCCACCTCATAGGTATAGTGGTCCTCCCAATCCACTCAATCCTAGCGCGGACATTGTCATTTCGGTTGTAATTCTCGACGATGATTTTGGTATTGCTAATGTCGCCGACAACGGTCGAAGCAATATTGAATCTGTCGCCATTTCCAACCCGGGCATAGGTGCCGAACCATTCCGCATCGACACCACGCCGCAGGTGCCGCAGCTTGCATTCCCCTTGCGCGTGGAACCAGAGCTGCTTGTCGATAATGCGAACACGAACCTTGCCCTGCAACAAAATGTCGAATTGCGGGCCACGTCGGGCGAGACCCAAGCCACAACAGATCGTTTTATCGAACTACGCGTCATCGATGCCGAGGGGAACGAAGGTCCTGGTTATCGTTTGCGGCCCGAGGTGCTCGAGGATCTTCCGGGCTTGTTCCGCAAACTTCCCGACAATCACTATGTGGTTTACGTCGTGAACATGGAGACGAATACGCGGCGATTGGTGATCGAAGTTTATGTGCGGAACGGCAAGCTGATCGATCCCGGTGATGATTCGGAAGGAACCCGCGACAGGCCACCGACTGAAGAGCAGACGATCCAACCTCCCGCGGAGCAGGGCGCGGAAGCCGCTGAAGTGGAAGCGGGCCAAGCTGCCGCAATGCGACCCTCCTTCGATTTCCCTGAACGAGAACTGGGACTTGGCAGGCAACGCGGTTTTTCACGTTGGTCGGCTGTGGCTGTGGGTTTGGCGGCCAGTGCCGCCTCGCAGAGTTGGGTCCAGCGGGTCGATCAGGCCTTGGCTCAAGCCACCACCCAGCAATGGCGGAAGCTGCAAGGGCACAACCCTCCCAAGCGGAAAAACCAGTAATTTTCTGCAGGCCCCGCTCGCTCCAAATACAATCAAGGGATCGCGCGGCGGTCACGTCCGTCGCACGATCCTGGAATTGTCTAGGCGGAGAACTCCGCACGCGGTGACTGAGCCACTCGTGCGCGAATTCTTGCCCTTTGCCCTGTGTTGAGACGCAATGCGAACTTGCCCCGCCTGCCATACCGAAGCCGATGAAAAAGCGCTGGCCGCCGGTCGCTGCAGCAAGTGCGGCGCGGCATTGCATCGCGTGCCGCAACGCAACCTGCACGATCATTCGCAACAAACGGCCAAGCCGCAAGAAGCCGTCGATCTTGAAACCGTCGGCCAAATTCAGTCGATCGACATCGACATTCTGGGCAAGAGTCTTACCGGCCAAACCAATGTCAATCCCGACACAATTCAAACGATCGAAGCCTCTTCGCTGATGGGCGGTGAGTCGGACGACTTTTCAGTTCAAGGTGAGCCCATGTGGCCTAAGCCCAAGACGACGCCGCTGCGGGCTGAGCAAACCGTTGAGTTCGTCACCTCGGTGGAAGAGGCGATACTCGCCGAGAGTATGGTGACCGCGCATTGGAAAGAAAATGTCGTAGGTGGGGAAACGAACCCCAACATGACCATCAGGCAGGACAAGACCGTGAGAGACGCGATCGTGACCCGGTCGTCGCTCGTGGTGAAGTCTCGCCAGTTTCGCGCGCCCAATGAAGCCAAGCAACCAATTATTTCGCCGCACGACGCTCCCGATTACGAATTGCTCGACGTGATTGGCGAGGGGGGCATGGGGGTTGTGTATTCCGCTCGGCAGTCGGCCATCGCGCGGACCGTCGCCGTTAAGATGCTCAAGAAGACCGACGCTGAAACTCCCGAGCAACGCGAGAAATTCATTTCCGAAGCGGTTGTCACCGGCGAACTCGATCATCCCAACATCGTGCCAATCTATGATCTCGGCACGAACAACGCGGGAGCGTTGTTCTATTCCATGAAGAAGGTCAAGGGCACGCCTTGGGATGACGTGCTCAAGAAAAAGTCGCTCGACGAAAACCTGGGCATTCTGATGCGCGTGGCCGACGCGGTCTCTTTCGCCCATGCCAACGGTGTGATTCATCGGGATCTCAAGCCCGAGAATATCATGCTGGGCGACTACGGCGAAGTGTTGGTGATGGACTGGGGCCTTGCGCGGATCAGTGCGTCGTTTCGCAACGCGGCGTCGGTGAGTCAATCCGACGTGATGGGCGGCACGCCGGCTTACATGGCTCCGGAAATGGCTACCGGGCCGATTGAGCTGATTACCCCGATGAGCGACATTTATTTGCTCGGGGCGATTCTCTATGAGGTCATCACTGGCCGCCCGCCGCATTCGGGTAAGACGGTGATGGCCTGTCTGTTGGCGGCCGCCAAGAATCAGATTCCCCCCGTCGAGCATTCGAATGAATTGCACGACATTGCCATGAGGGCGATGGCCACCAAAATCGCGCACCGCTATCAGACGGTTAACGAGTTTCAGGATGCTTTGCGCGATTATCAATCTCATTCCGAAAGCATAATTCTCACTGATAGCGCCGATAAAAATCTCGCAACCGCGGAATCGTCGGGCGATTACGAATTGTATTCCCGCGCGAGGTATGGGTTTGAAGAAGCTATTGCCATGTGGGACGGCAATCGGAGAGCAACACGGCTGTTGTCGGCGGCGCGGTTGGCCTACGCCGGAGCCGCGCTGAAGAGGGACGATTTTGATCTGGGTATCTCTCTCTTGGATGCCAAGAATGATCAGCACCGCGTGCTGCTCGAACAATTGCAGGCGGGTCAGCGCGAGCGTGATTCTCGCGTGCGGCGTTTGGCGGTGCTCAAGCGTTTGGTGGCGGCGTTGTTGTTGGCCGTGGCGGGGGTCGTGTCGGTCGCTCTGGTAGTCGTGCGAGCCGAGCGCGACGAAGCCGTCACCCAGCGGGTTCGCGCTGAAGACGCCGAAGATGTGGCGCAAAAGAACTACGAGGAAGCGGAAGCCGCACGTCAGGTGGCTGAGACCGAGCGACAGCGGGCCGAGACCGAAGAAGCCAAGGCGATTGAGGCCGAAGAAGTTGCGGTGGCTGCCAAGGAAGCCGAGGAATATGAAGCCTACGTGGCGCGGATTGGGTTGGCCAACGCCAAGATCGAGGAGAATGCCTTTGATCGGGCGGAGCAACTTCTCGCGCAATGCGACCCCGAGCACAAGAACTGGGAATGGGGCCGGCTTTCTTACTTGTGCAATCTGAGCGACAAGAGTTGGCCGGTGGATGGTTCGGTGGAAGCGGTCGCATTCTCGCCGAACGGTCAACTTTTTGCGAGCGGCGATCTCGATAACAAAGCACGCATTTGGAATCGCGAGACCGGCAAAGTTTTGCAGACCTTCGACGTGGGCGGGTATGTGCATTCTATTGCATTTGATCCGGTCGGAGACAGCTTGGCTGTTGGTAGCAGCGACGGTCTGATTCGCATTTACAGTGTGAGTGATGGCTCGGAACACGCCACGCTTGCGGGCCATGGGGATGCGGTGCTCAGCGTGCAGTTTTCGTCCGATGGTTCGCAACTGCTTTCCTCGGGTTATGACAACACGGCCCGCATCTGGGATTTGGCGACGGGCGAAGAAAAACAAGAACTCAAGCGGCACAATTGGTGGGTCTGGTCGGCCGTATTCTCGCCAGACGGCGAACGGATCGTTACCGCCAGCCAGGACGGCAAAGCTATCGTCTGGGAACTGGGCGAAGACGGCAAAGGCGGCAGAGAGAGCGAATACGAATACCTGACCGAATTCGCTCAGCATCGTGGTCCCGTTTACGAAGCCCGCTTCTCGCCGGATGGTTCGCGAATCGCCACGGCCGGTTACGATCGTCGGGTTTTGCTGTGGAATCCCGACGAGGTTCATCCCGTGGATGTTGCTCGCCGGCTTGATGGCCAACCCGATCTGCCCGCGCCGTTCGTGGAACTGGGCGTGCATACTGGTCCCGCGAGGTGTTTGACGTTCGCGCCGGATGGTGAAACGCTCGCGTCCGGAGGGCAAGATAACGTCATTCGTATTTGGGATTTGGCAACTGGCAAGCAAGCGGAGGAACTTCGCGGGCACGCCAGCCATGTCCGGGATTGTGCATACTCCAGCGACGGCGAATGGTTGCTCTCGGCCGGCCGTGATCAAGAGATCAAACTTTGGCAACCCGCCAAGTATGCTGAAATGATTGTTCTCAACGGCGTCGCGAACCCTGATGCGGTGCTTGCTGCCCACTTCTCGCGCGATGGCAAACAGGTTGTCACCGCCAGCCGCGACCGGACGGCGAGTCTGTGGGACGCAGTCAATCATAGTTTAATCCGCCGCTTCTCCGAGGGGCATGAATTCCTCGCTTCGAGTGCAGTGTTCTTTGCCGACGGTTCGCGGCTCGCTACCGGGGCAGGGGACGGGACGGTGCGGATTTGGGACGTCGCCACCGGCACGCAACTTCAGGAAATCACCGGCACCGGCTACACGGCGGCGCTGGCCGTTTCGCCCGATGGTCAGTGGTTTGTCTCGGGCAGCTCGGGCAGCGACGCACAATTGTGGAACGCCAATTCGGGTGAGCGTGTTGCCGTACTCACTGGTCATGAAGGTCCCGTCACAGCGGCACAGTTCTCCGCGAACGGCCAGTGGCTGGCCACTGGCGATGATCGCGGTCGCGGGTGTTTGTGGCAGCGTGATTCGCAAAGCCAAGTCTGGACTCCTCGGCATTGGCTCGATGGCCATAGTCGCACGATCACGGGATTGGCGTTTGCGGAACGTGATCGCGTGCTGGTTTCCTCGAGTGGTGACAACACTTGCGGGCAATGGGACGTAGCCACCGGCGCGGAATTGCGGGATCGGGTTCTCAAGCATCCCGAGTGGGTCGCGGAAATGGATGTCTCCGACGACGGCACGCAGGTGATCACCAGTTGCGATGACGGCAAGCTCCGCTTGTGGTCGCTCGCTGATGCCGAGTTGCTCGCCACCATTGAACCCACCGACAAGCAAGTGGTTTATACTTCGGTCGATCTCGCGCCTGATGGTCGCTTGGCACTCGCCACGTGTTCCGCGACCAGCGAAGTGTTCTTGTGGGATGTTGTCACCAATCGCAGCGCTGATCCCGAGGGAGCTTGGCTGAATTTTTCCGGGAATGGGGGTGCTGGGCAGGGGGGACTCGTGTGGGCTGCACGCTTCGCGCCAAGTGGAGATCAGGTTCTCACAATCGGCGGCAACGACGCGCGCTTGTGGGAGGTTGACACCAAAAACCAGCTTGTTCGCTTCAGCCCGCATGGTGCCGTGGCTGACGCGGATCTCTCTCCTGACGCGCGTTGGCTGGTGACCGGCAGTTGGGATCAATCGGCCAAGATTTGGGATGCCGCAACGGGCGCCGCCGTGCGGAAGCTTGACGGCGTTCACAAGGGTTACATCAACAGCGTTCAGTTCTCGCCGAGCGGTGAGCAAGTTCTCACCGCCAGCGACGACGGCACGGCGCGCCTCTGGTACGCCGCCTCGGGCGAACCCGTCGAGCCCGCGTTCGTCGGGCATGAAGGCCGCGTGCGTCAGGCTCGTTTTAATGGTGACGGCTCGCGGGTGGTCACGAGTTCCCACGACAAAACGGCGCGAATCTGGGATGCCAAGACGGGTGCCGAACAACAAATTCTCCGTGGTCATGAATGGGCCGTGCTGTGTGGCGAGTTTTCTTACGATGGCGCGCTGGTCATCACCGGCGGCGAGGACAATATCGCAATCCTCTGGGACGCGGCGACCGGCGAAGTGGTGTTAAAACTTGCCGGCCATACCGACAGTGTGACCGCCGTGGCCCTCTCTCCCGACGGCACGCGAGCCCTCACCGGCAGCCAGGACAACACGGTCAAACTGTGGGACGCGCTGACCGGAAAAGAAATCCTCACGCTCACTGGTCACAAAGAAGAAGTCACCTCGGTGAGTTTCTCACCCGATGGCCAAACGGTGCTCACCAGTGGCCGCGATGGCCAGACGATTCTGTGGCCGTCGCAACCTTGGGAGTAAGCCTCTCCAACTTGGCAAAGGTGGCAGACAATTTTTCAATGCCAAGTTGCCGAGCTTCCGCAATGCAAGGAAGAAAATCACAATAGCACGCGGGTGCCGTGTTCCCACGCGGGTGCCGTGTTCCATTGTCGGGATTGAGCAGGGGATTGCGAGAATTATTTTTGGCCGGATGACAATGATCCGTCATCAAAAAATTCCCGACCTGGAAGGTCGGGCTATATACGGGCTTAGATTGGTCCGCGATTTGCTCTTTGCGTGGTTAAATTGACGCACAAAATCACCATTCCTGAGGCAAAAGTGATGGCCACTGAATCCGATGACAAATTGCGCGAGTTGCTCCAGGACTTTGACACCGCCATGTTGGTCACGCGCGGGAGTGACGGCGGGTTGCGGTCGCGTCCCATGGCGATTGCAGACATCGAGCCGGGCGGAACTCTGTGGTTCATGACCCAAAATGATTCTGGAAAGATCGAAGAGATTGCACGCGCCAGTCACGTCAACGTGGCCATGCAGTCAAGCATGAAGTATTTGTCGATTAGCGGGACGGCCACGCCGGTTGATGATCGCATGAAGATTGCCGAGCTGTGGAAGGAGTCGTGGAAAGTTTGGTTCCCGGGGGGCAAGGACGATCCAGCGCTCGTGCTTCTCAAGGTTCACGGCGACAAGGGGGAATACTGGGACAATAGCGGTTTGAGTGGCATCAAGTATCTCATCGAGGCAGGCAAGGCATACCTTAGCGGCACGCGGCCTGACGTGGAGGGCGATCCCAAGATTCATGCGAAAGTCAAGTTGTAAACGAGAAATTGCTTGCGTGACCACTGTGGCAAGATGATGACCGTCAAGATGATGACCACGAAGAGAGAAGAGAGAAGAGAGAAGAGACAAGAGACAAGTCAGGGGTAGCGCAAAAAGGAGCGACGGCCGCTGATGACCGTCGCTCTGCGTTACGAATTTCTCGCTGGTTACTTCGGGCGATTGGCCACCGTGGTGTCGTCGTCGTTGGGATCGCCGTGATAGGCGTCGATTCTGTTCCAAGCATCCCGCGTGGCTGGCATGGCTTGATCCCAGTCGAGCCGTGAACCTGCTCGATGCGATTGCCAATCGTCGCGAAGATCACCCTCCACATCATTCCAATTCCCTGTTTTGTGCCGTGACCGCGATTCCCAGCCATAGCGGTAGGCGGGAGCAATCTCGGTATCAAAGTCGGCCTGGGGGTCGTAGTAATCGCGATTGCTATACTCGTCTCTCCAATACGCCTCTTCGGCGGTTGGATCGATCTGCTCGGCGACAGCCTTACCTGCGTAACCTCCCGCAACGCCCCCAATAACCGCGCCGACGGCTGCCCCAATGGGACCACCTGCTAGTCCGGCTGCCGCGCCGGCTGCTGCACCTCCAGCGGCTGCGCCGAGACCAGTCCCCACGGGATGGGAACCAGGTGCCCCCGTAATCGCATCGGGATTCGCATCGCGATCGGTTCTATCGAAATTTGTTTTATCTTGCCGTGCCATGACGTTGGCTCCTATGAAAAGAAGTGTGTTGCTTGAATCGCGAGTAGTTTCGCATCCAATGAAAGGGCAAATTATGTGCCGAGTGGCGCGGCTGATGATTTCCCGACCTGGAAGGTCGGGCTATATAGGTTTAGCGCCTGGCAGAAGTTTTGCGGAGGGGGCGGCCGGCGTTGGTGACGGCGACTTGGTTGTCGTCGATGGCCAATTGGCCATTGACCAAGAGATACCGCACCCCGGTGGATTGCTCGAAGGGGACTTCAAATGTCGCGTGGTCGAGGAATGTTTGCGGGTCGAAGACGACAATGTCAGCGTAGTGGCCGACGCGCAGGTAACCGCGATCGGTAATCCTCAGAATGTCGGAGGCCAGGCCGGTGGCGCTCCGTAACGCCTGTTCGAGGGGAATCACTTTTTCTTGGAGGGCATAGCGGCCGATTTTGCGGGGGAAGGTGCCGAAGCTCCGCGGATGGGGCCGTGTGCCGTCGTCTACCTTCACGCCGCCGTCCGAGGCGGTTGCCACCCAGGGAAGCGTCATCACGTAGCGCACGTCCGCTTCATCCATGCTAAAGCTGACGCCCGCTTCATCGCCGGAGCGGATGATATCGAGGGCCACTTCGACTTCCGCGCGATTTTCTTCGGCGGCAATCTCGCTGATGAGTTTGCCCACCCACTCGGGGTGCTTGGGGCAA
>JBGTMM010000788.1:0-4128 GCA_041743635.1 Bythopirellula sp. | reverse complement strand
GCGCTCGACGATATTCCGCTCGACGTCGGTGGCTCGGCGATTTTGAGTTCTCTGTCGTTGGAAGGTTCCGATCCCGAGTTTTCTTTGTTAAGCGGCGCGGGGCTTGCCGGTGGCTCGGGTGCGGCGTTGCAGACCGACGATGATTTTCAGCTTACCCCGTTGAGCGAAGGGGGCCTCGATGACGGCGATAGCAGTTCGCAGGTGATCGCCCTGGATGCCGATCTTGGTGGTTTTGACGGGGGCGCGGGTCTGCTGGAAGATGGCTTCCCCGCGGAAGCCGATGAAGGAGTGGTGCTGAGCGAAGATTTTGGCGAGGCCCCGGCCGGTGAACTCGGCATGGCCTACGCGGGAGCCGTGGCCTACCCGGCAGGTCCCGAAGCCCAGTACGGCATAGGCAGCGTCCTGTTGCTGTCGGCCTGCGTGCTGCTGCTCGGTTTGGGTGGACTCATGATGCTCGACATGGTTCGCAACATCTGGAGTTGGAACGAAAATTACGCGATCAATAGCTCGTTGCTCGATGCGTTGCTCGGGATGTTTGGGCTGAGGTAAGTGCGCGACCACCGGTCGCGGCTTTGTGGTAATTCGTGTTCCGTCGCCGGTTGCGAAAATTGAATAAATCGGTCAGGCTGCATGTTTTGCGAACATGCCAATCCTGCCCGGGTTTATTTTCATGCTCACCTTGCTCTTTCGTCGGTCGCCATCTCACGTCACGCTGGCGGTCCTTTTGCTTGGATGCCTGGCTTGCCAACCGCAGGAAGAAATTAAGAGCTACACGGTGGAGCGAACGAGGCCGCCGCGCGAGCCGTTTGTCGCCGCGGAAGTGGCCGATGAATTGGATCGCACCCTTGCCGCGATGCTGCCGCTGGGCGATCAGGTGTACTTCTTCAAGCTCGTTGGCAAAGCCCCGGCCGTGAACCGCCATCGCGAGGAATTCAACGAGTTCGTGGCAGGAGTGAGCAAGGCCGACTCCGCGGAGCAGCCGCTGACTTGGAAACTCCCCGAGGGTTGGACGGAAAAAGGCCCCTCGGAGATGCGGCTTAACACGGTGGTGATCCCCGATGAAGCAGGCACAATTGAAATTGCCGTTTCGTCGTTGCCGCTGTCGGGCAATTGGGAAGATTTCGTCGCACTCAACGTAAATCGCTGGCTCAAGCAACTCAGCCAGGGGGAGTTACCTCGGCAGACGATTCTCAATCTCACGAAAGAAGTGAAAACCGATGCGGGGCCGGCGACGGTGATCGAACTTGCCGGCGTGATGCAGGACACAATGCCAATGAATCCGCATGGCGGCACGACGGCGGCCAGTCCACCAGCGAAGTCTGTTCCCGAGCAATCCCAAACTGTCCTACCGATTGCCCCAGCGGCCAATGCCGAATTCACATTCGACACGCCGGAGGGTTGGCAGCCGGGGCGAGTTTCCGCGATGCGCAAAGCCGCGTTCTTAGTTGCGGACGGCGATCGCCAAGCCGAGTTTACCGTAATTGACTTGCCCGCAAGTGGTGGCGCTCAAATCACCGACGTGACGGCCAACGTCCAGCGGTGGGCCGCGCAGGTGGGATTGCCAGTCGATGACAAGCTCGCGGAACTTGTGAAAGAAATCGACATCGACGGCATGCAGGGAAGCTTCGTGGAACTGGTCGGCCCCGAGGGCACCGACCCTCGCCAAGCGATGTTGGCGGCGATGGTGGTGCGGGAAGAGAAAGTCTGGTTTTTCAAGCTCTTTGGCGAAGCAGCACTGGTCGAGCGCGAGACCGAAAATTTCCGCAAGTTTGTCGATTCCGTGCGGTTCAAATAGTGTTTCCTTGCTTTCGCTGGAGACGGTGTGTTTCGCTTACCATACGGTCTCCAAGTGACGCAAGCCTAGCTCTTTGCCAAACAGTTTAGTCAACCATTTGTGATCTCTAACGAGTATTCTGCAATTAACAAGGGTCCCTGAGGCATCGCCCTCGGTGGACCCTTTTTTCATAGTGTCATTCCGGGGAGGCTTGCCGACCGAGGAATCTGGGTTAAGCCATGACACGTATTCATGTGCGTGTGACGGTAGAACCTAGATTCCTCAGTCGCCAGGAGTTCTTTCGGAATGACATGAATTGAGCCGTTTCGCCATGAAGACAGCACTGCTTCGCCAACCATCCTCGAAAAGAACAACCAATGACAAATACGTCTCGCCTTGCCTGCCGCTGACCCGAACTTTCGCCTCCGGCCGATAAACCGTTCCCGCGGGACAAATACGAGATTTGTCGACGGCGTATTGGCGGTAGGACCACTTCATCGGTGTCCACCAATAAAGCGAGCATCCGCTTGCGGCGCTTTGACTAGGACTGGTCGGTTTTCACCCGTCGCTTGGGCCGCTTCTTTAGTTTCCGCATACGAACGACCGCTCGCAATGATCTTCGTTTCCTCAAAGTCCCAGGCAATCCATTTGCCACAATATTCAATGGGAACCGCTGGCGGTTGAAGCGTATCCATGACTTGTGAACCTCAAAAGATTATCGTGACCTATTCAAATAATTGTAGCCTACACAGGCCGATGATGACACCTGACCGCCTCGCCGATAATCTCAAAGTTTCGCTCAACCGTTTGTCGTACGAGTCGCTCGCGGCGGTAGTCGTCGAGAGTCTTGTTCTCGGTAGCTTGCCGGATGAAAGCGGCCGCGTCGAATATCCTCCAGCAATTTCGGGCTCTTAAGCTCCATAGAGCAGCCTGCGCGTGCGATTCGCCTCGCGGATGAAGTAAGGATTCTTCATCGCCGACGACATCACCAAATCCACTGAGAACCCATACAAGTTCGGCAGATGAACGTCATGTTCCGCGGTGGCGATCCATGGAAAATCGCCAAATTCTCGCCGCAATCTCGCGGGAGTGGCGTTACCTAAGTTGCCTCTGGGCGGTAAACTTAAGTGAGGCCCGTCCGGAGATTTGAACCAACTGTAGGGAACGCCCTCAGTGGCGTTCCGTTCTTGGATTGAAAATCGTGTCCCTGATTCACGGAACGCCAGAGACGGCGTTCCCTACAGGAATCCATCAGATTCCGCAAACCTCTTAGCAAGTTGCCGTGGCTACTACCGATCTTGGAAATTACGAAAAGTCTGCTTCCCTTCCCGCCTCCCGCCGAGCAAGTGCCGCTTTTGATGCCGGTATTTTTACGAGCGTGGTCATGGCGTTCGCTTCGCTGCGGCTGACCGTGGTGTTGTTTGCGCTGAGCATTTTTTTGGTGCTGGCGGGAACGCTCGCCCAGATCGACCATGACATTTGGTTCGTGGTGCATGAATATTTTCGCACGTGGGTCGCCTGGATCGACCTGCAGGTTTTCTTTCCCCGAGAATTGAACATTGGTGGCGCGTTCCCCTTTCCTGGGGGCTGGATGTTGGGAGCTTTTCTGGCGACCAATTTGGTGGCCGCGCACTTGATGCGGTTCAAAGTCACCGGCACGGGTCGGCAGCTTTGGTTCGGGACGGCCCTGATTTTCGCGGGCATGTTGTTCACTTATGCCGTCGTGCAAACCGGCTTGGGCGACACGGTCCGCAGCGAGCTGTCGGCTGAATTCTCCAATGGTTTGTGGCATGCCCTGCGGTTTGCCTTGGGTGGTGGCACTTTGCTGTTGGGTTACGTGCTCGCGCTGTCCTTTCACAGTCGGGCTTATCGCAGTCGGGCTGCATCAAGATCGGCATGGTCTTGGTGGCTTGGCGCGGTTTGCTGCGCGGTGTTGGCCGCCGTGACGTTGTGGCTGTTTATGAATCCCGACGCGAAGCTTGATTCCTCCGGCTTGCGAATTATGTGGGAATTGATCAAAGGGGGCGCCGCGGGACTGATTCTGCTCGCGGGCTGCTACTTGGTGTTCGGCAAGCGGGCCGGAATCGTCCTGCTGCATAGTGGCATCGCGCTGTTGATGTTCAGCGAATTGCACACGGGGCTAACGGCCGAGGAAGCGCGGATGCAGATTGCCGAGGGGCAGACCGTCAGCTTTGCCGAGGATATTCGCTCGGCGGAGTTGGCCATCATCGACAAGTCGGACATTCAGCGCGACCAAGTGACGGTGGTGCCGGCAACGCTGCTACAACAAGCGGCCGAGTCGAAAGAGGTGGTCGAAGCTCCCGAACTGCCCTTTGCCATTCGGGTCACGGAAT
>JBGTMM010000787.1:0-6734 GCA_041743635.1 Bythopirellula sp. | reverse complement strand
GGCATCCGACCACTGCCAAATTGCAGCGACAACACCTTGTGGCCACTGAACCGGTCGATGATCCCGGCGAGCGAACCATCGTAAATAATTTTTCCCTGGGCGATGATGACCACCCGCTGGCACAACGCCGCCACGTCTTTCATATAGTGACTGGTTAGCAGAATCGTGATCTTGCGCTCCTGCTGATAATATTTGAGAAACTTCTGGATGTTGTGCTGCGCGATCACGTCCAGCCCGATCGTCGGCTCATCAAGAAACAGCACGTCGGGCGAGTGCAACAACGCGGCGGTGAGCTCCATCTTCATCCGCTCGCCAAGCGAAAGCTCGCGCACCGGCCGGCCCAAGAGGTGCCCCATATCCAATAGGTCGCACAATTCGTCGCGGGTTCGCGCGAATTCGTCGGGGGGGATACGATAGATTTTTTGATGCAGCAAAAAAGATTCTTGCGCCGGCAAATCCCACCAAAGTTGATTTTTTTGGCCCATCACCAGCGCAAAGCGCCGGCGATATTCGTTCTCGCGGAGCCAGGGCACATAACCCAGCACGCGCGCTTCACCACCGTTGGGAGTAATCACGCCCGAGAGCAACTTGAGCGTTGTAGTTTTCCCCGCGCCATTCGGACCAAGAAAGGCGACGAACTCGCCTTGGGCCACGTCGAGGTCGATTCCCTGCACAGCCGCGACCTCGCGGTATTCTCGATGAAACAAGCTCTTGACCGAGGCCAGCAGACCCTCTTGTTTTTGATAAACGCGGTAGGACTTTTGCAAATTGCGAATTTCGACGGCGTTCATAGACCACTGATTATAGGCCGGCCCCAACTAAGCGGACAGAGCCGACCACCGCAGCATTAACGCGTAGCGAATTAGCCCTTGAACATCACGCCGAGAAACGGTACTCATGCAAGGCCTGCACGGCACGGTGGCCGTGATGATTGGCTCTCCTTTTTTCTGAATCAGCGAACCGATGTCTTTTTTGAAACGCTTAGAATCTCGCTTGCGGCGTTGGGCCATCCCCAATCCCACCGCCATCATTGTCGCCGGGCAGGTGCTGTTCTATCTGTTGGGTCAAATCGGTAACGACCAAGCGGGGCGCTTCGATCTCACCAAGATCATGTTGATGCCAGGCAAGGTGCTTGACGGCGAAGTTTGGCGGCTGGTGACATTTGCCTTCGTGCCGCCGAACACTTCGCTCATTTGGGCGTTCTTCGGCTGGATGATCTTTTACTTCTTTGGCACGACGCTCGAGCACCATTGGGGCACAGCGCGCTACAACGCGTTCTTGCTCATCGGAATCCTCGCCAACATCGCCGCCGCGTTCGTAGCCTGGAGCATGGGATCATTCGCCATGGCCGACAACGCCTTTCTGTATGGCACGGTCTTTCTGGCTTTTGCGAGGTTGTTTCCCGACTTCGTGATCAATCTCTTCTTCATCCTGCCGATTCAAATCAAATGGCTCGCCTTGCTGGCTTGGATCGGCTACGGTTATGCCTTCGCGGTCAACGACTGGATGGGACGACTGCTGATCGTCGCTTCGATTTTTAATTACCTGGTCTTTTTTGGAGGCGAGCATTTTCGCGATGTGAAACAAGGCCAGCGTCGCCGCAGTTTTCAAGCCAAAGTTGAAAAGACCGCCAAAGCGGTTCACACTTGCCTCGTTTGCGGAATCGACAGCGAAACGTCGCCCAAGATTGCGTTCCGCTATTGCTCGAAATGCGCGGGACAATGCTGCTACTGCCCCGAGCACATCCAAAATCATGAGCATGTAGTGAGCGAAGACAGTGCAGAATGATTGCAGTCGATTGCCCCAGCCGGAGGGCAACGTCCTCCGGGCCCGGACCGCGTTGCTGTCCGGCTAAAAAAAGTGCTATGCCGCACGGGATCGCCATTCTTCTTCCACCAACGGCAACAACAACTCCACCGTCCGCGCAGTCGCCCCCTGTTGTTCAAGCACCAATCCCTGCGCACGCTCACCAAGTCCCTGAGCCCAAGACGGCTCCGTCAACACACGACGCACAAAGTCACTCAGCTCCGCTTCATCGCGCACAACTTGCGCACCATCCACCGCCAACAGTTGGCCCACGATATCGCGGAAATTCCAGGTGTTCGGCCCAAAACAAGTGGCCACGCCATAGGCAGCGGGTTCGATCATGTTTTGCCCTCCTCGGCTTCCAAGGCTGCCCCCGACGAAACCGACAGTCGCCGTTCCCCACCACGCGCCTAGCTCGCCGATGGTATCAATAAGTAAGGCGGAAGGCGGAAGGCGGAAGGCGGAATCAACGAGTTCTGAACGGCGTGTCCAAGCTAGTGCCGAAGTTTCTAGCAGTTCGGCGACTTCATCAAACCGCTGCGGATGGCGCGGGACGAGGACCAATTTTAAGTGCGGATATTGGGAAACCAACTGGCGATAGATACGAATTGCGATTTCTTCCTCGGGCGCTTGCGTGCTGCCGGCGAGGAACACGATGTCACTGGCCAAGAAACCGGCCAGCTCTCGCAGTTGCCGTGTTCGTTGATTCTCAGGATCGGTTATCGCTCCATCGAATTTCAGCGAACCAGTCGCATGGACGGATTTCTTCAGTGCGCCGAGGTGACGGAATCGCTCGGCCGTCTCGGCATTCTGCGCGGCGATGAGGTCAATCTTCGCCAACACCCGCGACACCAGGGGCAAGAGTCGCGAATAACCCCGAAAACTCGTGTCGCTCAAGCGCCCGTTGATAATCGCCACTTTCGCGGCTTGCCGCTTAGCGGCCAAAATCAGATTAGGCCAAAGCTCCAACTCGGCAAGCACCAACAGATCAGGCCGCACGCGCCGCATCGCACGATTGGTCGCCCAACTGAAATCCAGCGGACAATAAAACACCGTGTGGCCAGCGTATTTTTTCTGGGCGAGATCGTAACCCGCTTTGGTCGTGGTCGAGATCACCAATTCCCAATCGAGTCGCCGGCTCGCTAGCTCTTTAAGTGTCGTCGCCAGCAGATTGATTTCACCGACGCTCACCGCATGAAGCCACACACAGGGCCGATTGCCGCTGCGCAACGGGACTTGCCCCCACAACTTTTCGGCAAACCCCTCGCGATATTTGCCGTGTTTGAAGGCCGACCACAAAATCCAGGGCGACGCCAACAGCATCACCGCAAGATACACGGCGTTCAAAGTCCAAGAGAATAATCGTGACACGGGAATCCTTTCCCTAAAAATCCTAGCCGCAGGCGGAAGCCGGCGGTCCACAACGCTTCCACACCGCGGGCTGCCGCCTGCGGCTATCAAACTAACCCGACTTCCCGCAGCAGTTCTTGTACTTCTTGCCGCTGCCGCAGGGGCACGGCTGGTTGCGGCCGATCTTTTCGTCGCGGTTGCGAATCGGTTCGAGCTTTTGTTTGGTGTCAGTCCCCTGGATCGCTGCTTGCTGTTGCTGGGCGATGTCGGAAGTCGAGGGGGCCGATTCATGAATCGCGGCCGACTCGACCCAAGTGCTGCAGACGAAGTTCTCGTCAAGCTGCTCCATCTTAAAAATCAAATTCGTCACGTAATTCGCCACGCTGCTCCACATGGTCTCGAACATCCGCATGCCTTCGCGTTTGTATTCGACCTTGGGATCGATCTGGGCGTAACCACGCAGGCCCACGCTGGAGCGCAGGTGATCCATGCCGAGCAAATGTTCTTTCCACGCCTGATCGAGAATCTGCAAGAGTACGGCCCGTTCCATGCGCCGCATTTCGGGGCGGTAACAGTCCTCCACCACCTGCGAAACGCGCCGCTTGGCTGCGTTGTAGTCGAGCTTGGCGAGTTCTTCGCTTGTAACCGTGGTGGCACAAGCGGTGCGGAGCCATGTGCTCAAATCGTTGAGCTTGCCGTTGTTGCCGGTCACTTGACCAAGCGTGACAGCTACTCCCGTCTCGGTAAACAACGCGTCGACCCGCTGTTGAGCCTCGGCGGCGACTTCATTTGCCCGAACATTATTCTGACGGCTGTACTCCAACAGCATCGTTTGAATTTCTTCGCGCTGCTTGGTCTTGAAATCGTCGAGCGACAGCTCAACGCCAAACCGCCGCTTCGCCCACTCGACGAGCTCCTCGCGTTGCAGCCCTTGCTTCTGACCGGCTTGATTCCGCGAGGCGAACCGGTACATGCCGGCGAGTACCGGGTATTCCGATTCCCGCTCGTCGTAGGATTGCCGCGCCCGCTCGTGAGCCAATTCGATAAAGGCCCGTGTGCTCAGATTTTCTACCTCGTTGGGCGCGAGCTCAATGCCAAACTTGTCGTGCAGCCAGGCACAAGCGGTTTTCAAGCCGTAATCTTCTTCCAGTAACCTGGCCAAATCGCTCAAGTCGATCTTGCTGATGGCCTCGGTCGCTTGGGCGATCATCACTTCACTCAAATGATCCCGGCCGATTTTCTTGAGATCGCGATCACGATAGTTTGTGGCCCAGCGAATGTTCGACCATTTGGAAAGCGCATCCCAGTTCCATTCCGACTCTTCCTCCTCGTCGGGAATATTTTCTTCGATGGCATCGTGAACTTGTGTTTCCGCCAGGCGATACGCTTCATCGCGTGCCCGCCGTTCGGCGTCATCGGCGTTTATGTTGCGAAAGTCCTTGGCGTCGAGCTGCACGTTGAGCAAATTTCCCGCCGCGGCGGCATACGACTCGCTGCCGTAATCCGAATCGAGAAACGCCTGCAGGTGCTCTTCGAGTTGCTCGCCGATCATTTCCATCAGCAACTCGCGGCAATTATCGCCGTCGAGAATCCGCTGACGATAGCCGTAAACCCGCTTGCGCTGCTCGTCCATCACCTCGTCGTATTCGAGCAAGTTTTTGCGAATCTCGAAGTTGCGTTCCTCAACCTTGCGCTGGGCTCCTTCGATGCGGCGGCTCACCATGCGGCTTTCGATGGCCTCGCCCTCTTGCATCCCCAGGCGAGTGAGGATGTTCTTCACCCACTCGCCGGCAAAAATCCGCATCAGATCGTCTTCGAGGGACAAGAAAAAGCGGCTGCTCCCCGGATCGCCCTGACGGCCGCAGCGTCCACGGAGCTGCAAGTCGATCCGCCGCGATTCGTGGCGCTCGGTGCCGACGATGTGCAACCCGCCGATCTGTTTGACCTCCGCGCCCTGCTCTTTCATCTTCTCGCGGCGTTCGATTTTGGTGACGAGTTGTTCCCACTCATCGTGGGGAACATCGAGCCGCGACGCATATTTGTCCTGCAATTCGGCCCACGCCATCGTCTCGGCGTTGCCACCCAAAATGATGTCCGTGCCACGGCCCGCCATATTCGTGGCGATCGTCACGGCGCTCAATCGCCCCGCTTGGGCCACGATCTCCGCCTCGCGTTTGTGCTGCTTGGCGTTAAGCACGGCATGCGTCACCCCGCGCTTGTTGAGCAAATTGGAAAGCCGCTCGCTCTTCTCGATGGAAACCGTCCCCACCAAAATCGGCCGGCCCGGCGGCTGCAGGTGCGTGATCTTGTCGCGGGGAATCACTTCCTTTGTCCGCTCTTCAACCAAATCCAGCGTCACCGAATTGGCATCCTCGCCCACCAGTTTGCCGATGAACTGCGAGCCGTTCTTCGTGTCAACCGTCGTGTAGCGATTGATCCGCTCGATTTCGTCGGCGATCACGTTGAATTTTTCCCGCTCCGTCCGCAGGATCATGTCCGCGTGCTCAAGTCGCCGCATGGGTCGATTGGTGGGAACCCCGATCACGTCGAGCTTATAAATCTTCCAAAACTCGCCGGCCTCGGTGAGGGCCGTGCCCGTCATGCCCGAGATTTTTTTATAAAGCTTAAAGAAATTTTGCAGGGTGATCGTGGCGAGGGTTTGATTCTCTTCCTTGATCTGCACCCCTTCCTTGGCCTCGACCGCTTGATGCAAACCGTCGCTCCACTGCCGGCCTTCCATTAATCGGCCCGTGAACTCGTCGACGATAATCACCCGGCCCTGCTGCACGACATAATTCACGTCGAGCTTGTACAGATGGTGCGCCTTGAGCGAATTGTCGATCAAGTGGGGCCACTGCATGTTGCCGGCGGTGTAGAAGCTTTCCACACCGGCCAGCCGCTCCGCTTCGCGCACCCCTTCATCGGTGAGGTGGGCCGAGTGCTCTTTTTCTTTGACTTCAAAATGGATATTCGGCTTGAGTTGCCGAGAGATCTTGTCGGCCTTCAAATACTTGGTGATGTCGTCCCTGGCCGGACCAGAAATAATCAGCGGCGTGCGGGCTTCGTCGATGAGGATGTTGTCCACTTCGTCGACGATCGCGTAATGAAGAGTGCCCTGGGCCTGCTGGTGGTGTTTCGGGTAGCGGTTGTCGCCGCGGGCGGCGATTCGCATGTTGTCGCGAAGATAGTCGAAGCCGAACTCGTTGTTGGTGCCGTAGGTGATGTCGCAGGCATACGCCTTCTGCCGCTCCGGGGCGTTCATCTGCGATTGGATCGCTCCGACCGTGAGTCCCAGCCCCATGTGCAGCGGGCCCATCCATTCCATGTCGCGGCGGGCGAGATCGTCGTTCACCGTGATGACGTGCACGTGACCGGCCAGCGCGTTGAGAAACGCGGGCAGCGTGGCCACCAGCGTCTTCCCCTCGCCGGTGACCATTTCGGCGATCATCCCCTTGTGCAGGATGTAGCCGCCAATCATCTGCACGTCGTAATGCCGCATCTTCAAATAGCGGCGGCCGGCTTCGCGGACGGCGGCGAAGGCTTCCGGCAGAAGATCGTCGAGGGTCTCGCCTGCCGCC
>JBGTMM010000786.1:0-2846 GCA_041743635.1 Bythopirellula sp. | reverse complement strand
GACGGCTGAACAAACCGCATGCGGCAGCGGTCAGGCCGAGCAGCGCCAGAGTGTTAGGCTCGGGGACGGATGATAAGCCAGTCAGCGGTCCACCATACGCACCTTGCCATTCAGCCAAGTCCCCAGCACTATACGGATCGGGCGAACCACCGCGCTGCCAGAGGAGGAAATCGCGACCATCCGCGTCGCCATCGCCGTCGAAATCGCCATCTTGGCCCATGTCCGAATTGGGGACGATAAAGAATTGATCGCCTGCAAAATTATTGAGGTCAATCAGTCCCACCCCGAGCGCGTCGGAACCCATGATACCATCCCCGAGATCGCCGTCGTAATCGTCGGCATTGGTAAAGTCGCCGTCCATGTTTCTGTCTGCCAATAAAAAGTTGCTGGCGCCATCCGATCCTAAATTCGCTTGCGGAGCCGTGAGACCACCCAGGAACTGGTTCGACACAAAATCGTGATTTGCCCCATTGATGAACGCTGAGATCTTGATGTCGCCACTGGGATTGCCAATGGCGGAAAGCGGAATCGCTACTTCGATGCCGGTCGTCACGGCCTGCGCCGCAACGGGATCCGCGGCGGCGGTGCCGCCCATAACGCCCAATACGTTCGAGTCGTCGATGGCCAATCCATAGGCCGTGCCCGATGTATTGCCGGCATTGCCCGACAGATCGGACGCCGCACCAGAGGTAGACCCCCCAAAGATATCGATCAACTCATCGGCGGGAGTGGACGTTTGATCCATGACGGCGAAGTCGAAATCAAAAATCCCGGCGCCGCGGCGAAATAACATGCCATAATCCGCTGTAAAGCCCGTGTCGAAGGTAAATTGTCCTTGCTGATCTTGCAGAGGCGAATCGCCGAGGCCTCGGTTGTCGTAGGGCGCCCAGCCGTTGCCAAAGCCCTCACCAATTCGCGAATCAAAATTCTGCGGGTTGTTCGTGCCGCTAATCGCGTTCTGGCCCGCCCCCTCCTCGGAATCGATGAACACCATAAGCTTATTAAAGTTGTCCTGCAAATTGCCGGTAAACATCAAGTATAGTTTCCCACCGGTGATCGTTGCATAGGCGGCATTCAACTCGGACTGGTTGTCACCAAATTGCGTTTGCACTGTCTGAACGGACAACGCGGCGCCATATTCGGCATCCCGCGTCCCGTCAATTGTCGGCACCGCAAAAACGACGCTGTTCATGGCCAGCGTCAACACAACCACACATCCCCTTACAATTCTCGTTGCGTTCATAATTAAGTCTCCCTCAACACAAGCTAGTAAAAAATCGTTTTCAAAAAGTGAGTTCTAAAAATCTCGTCCGCTATCAAGTTTCGTCATCCCCGCATCCCCTTCGTCATCCCCGCGTAGGCGGGGACCCAGTTTTCTAACGCCTCCGCCCTGGATTCCCGCCTCCGCGGGAATGACAGCATGCCCCCCAAATCAATCCTCCGCACAGGGCGGCCAATACCCCTGTGTTCGGTTCGGGCACGGCCACGACAGCGCCCGTCAACAACGCCGCTTGGGCCGCTAGCCCCGCGGTGCCATAGACCCCCTGCCAAATCTCCAAGTCTTCGCCGTCGATCACTCCGTTCAGGTCGGCATCCCCCAAATCGTAGCGCGCGTTGATCGTCAGACCGGCATTCCGTTGCCAAGTGAGAAAATCGCGCCCATCCACGTCGCCGTCCAAATCGAAGTCCCCGTTCACCGTGCCGATGATATCCGTGATCAACGTCTGGACGTCGTCCTCGTCGACAATGTCGATTACAACATCGCCGACAATATCGTCAACGTTCAAATTTGGCCGCCAAGCGGTCGTCCCGAAGGCCGCATACAGCGCCACGACGTCGGCCACATTCGTCACGGAGTCTTGATTGATATCGCCCCGCCGCAACAACACGCCGTCATACGCCGTTAGCACCGCCGCACTCGCGCCGCTGGTCACCAGTGATGGTCCCAGCGAAAAAAGATCGCGATTATCAATCCGGCCATTGCCATCGAGATCGGCCGACGCCTTGAACTGGGCGTTCTGGCTGTACAGCACCGTCTCGAACGAACCGTTGCCCAAGCCGGCAATGTCGGTCGTCTGAAACACGTTGTTGGCATTCAAATCGCCAAAGCCCGCCCCCACACCGGTCGACGTAGACAACCCGGCGAACTGCTGCGCATTAACCCGCTGCACATTAAAACCATGGACCCCATCGAACGTCGGTTCAAACGTGACCACCGTCGCCACATGGTTGCCCGTCGTCACATTATTAAAACCAAACACGAATGAATCGACGTCATAATTCCCCGCGTCGTTCTGGCCGTTGAGCGCCATCTGCAAAACCTGTGCATCGGTGAGATTCGCGGGCAGATCGAGAAACAGGTGCATGTTGTCCGCGGTGCCATCGACCGATTTCACGATTAAATCGCGATTCTGCAGCGTGTTGGGGCTGGAAGCGAATGGATCGAAACTCAGCACCGCCGCCTCGGCCGGCAAACGGTCCACGTAAATCGCCCGTTTGAAATCGGTGAACACCTCCGGGCCACTCGCCCGATGGCGGAACGCCCGCACCGTCACGAAATGCCGACCCTCGGCCAAGTCCGTCGTGTCGATGGTTTGCGCGTAGCTGCCGATGCCATTATTCGTAAAACCGGGCACGCGCGTGTCGGTGAATTCTTCAAAACCGTACGCCACGTCGCCCGGAGTAGGATTGTCGATTCCCGTGATGTTGTTCAAATCGAGCCCATCGTTGATCCGAATGAGAGCCGTGTCGCCGTCGGCGTCAAAATCGCGGACCATCATTTCCAACTCGGGGTCATACAAACTCACCGGCGTCGTGTTGAGCTGCACCTGGAACGAGTTCGCGCG
>JBGTMM010000785.1:0-1951 GCA_041743635.1 Bythopirellula sp. | reverse complement strand
GCCATGTCGCGACGGAATTGGCCCTGCCCGTCGGCGAGGGCGGCGATTACCAGGGGATCAACCACTGGGCTCATCTCCACAAGAGCCGCGAGCACTTGGCTCCGTTCGTTCTGGTCGATGGACGCCGCCAAGGCTTCGAGGCAGGCCTCGGCGGCGGGAAGGCCGGTGGCGGCCAAATCGCTGCGGCCCGCTTGGCGAACCGCGGCGTCAGCGCTTGTTACATCGGCGATTAGCTGAGTTAGCCGCGCGGGCTTGGCGGCTTCGCTGACGGACGCAGCGAGGGCGCCTTCGGCAAATTTCCGGCCCCCCGTGATGCCATGTTGTCTGGCTCCCCGTGCGAGTAGCAAGAATTTCGCCGTGCCGAATTGGCGGACCAACGCGGCTTGCTCGCTCTCGGTGAGTTGGGACTCAGTCAGAGGCTTAAAAATCTCGGCGGCAACCGCGTATTCGCGCAAATCCAGGAGTGTGAATACGGCGGCTAGAGCATCGGCGGGATTCTCTAAGGGTGTGTCGAGGATAGCGGCGACGGCGGGGCTCCGCTGGGCGGCTTCCGCCAGAATAGGATTTTCTTCCTGCGCGGAAGCGATTTCGTTGAACAGCAGCGCAAAGCAGAAGCAGGTGAGAAGTCTTTTCATGGAAGTGATCTTTACAAAGGTTGCCAATCAGGAAATTGTTTCGCGTAGTTGTTTCAATAGCCGCGACTCAACGAGTCGCTGGTCGACCCTGCGATGCGACGCATCGCGGCTAAGGGTGTTACATTTTCAATCGTTGCTTCCAGGCAGTAACTTGTGCGGCGACCATCGTCGGCGCGGTCGAGCCGACGCTTTTGAACGCCGCGATGGCGTTTTCCACGCCCAGCACGTCGAACACTTTTTCATCAAGCGCGGCGTGCGCTTGTTGAAAATCAGTGAGCGAAAGCTTTGCCAGCGGCAACCCCTGCTTCATCGCCTTGGCCACGAGCTTGCCAATAATCTCGTGGGCGGAGCGCTGCGGCACCCCTTGGCCGATGAGGTATTCCATCAGTGTGGTCGCATCGAGATAGCCGTGCTCCAAGCGGGCGGCGATAGCCTCGCGGTTAAGCTCCGCGCCCGCCACCATCGCCGCGGCCAGTTCCAGGCAGGCGCTCACCGTGTCGACGGAATCGAATACCCGCTCTTTGTCTTCTTGGAGATCGCGGTTGTAGGCGAGCGGCAAACTTTTTACTAGCACCAAAAGTGCTTGGAGATTGCCAATCACGCGGGCCGTCTTGCCGCGAATGAGTTCCAGCACGTCGGGATTGATTTTTTGCGGCATGATCGACGAGCCGGTGCAATACGCCTGTGGAAGTCGCAGAAAATTGAATTCGTAGGTTGACCACAGAATCCACTCTTCGGCCCAGGTGCTAAGGTGTTCTGCAACGAGCGTGAGTACAAAGGCGAATTCGATGGCGAAATCGCGGTCGCTGGAGCTGTCGATGCTGTTAGCAAGCAGGCCCTCGAAACCGAGCTCGTCAGCGACTTGCTGCCGGTCGATGGGGATGGTGGTCCCCGCCAGGGCTGCGGTGCCGAGCGGCAACTGATTCACGCGGCGTCGGCAATCGCTCAGGCGCATACGATCCCGCTGAAACTTCTCGCAGTAAGCGAGCCAATAGTGATTGGCGAGCACCGGCTGGGCCCGCTTCAGGTGTGTGTAGCCAGGGAGGATCACGCCATCGTCCTGGGCGCAGCGACCGACAAAAGCTCGCTGCATGTCGGCAAGCAATTGGCCAATCTGGTCGATGGAATCGCGAATCCAAAGCCGAAAATCGGTCGAGACTTGGTCGTTGCGGCTGCGGCCCGTGTGGAGTTTACGGCCGACGTCGCCTATCCGGTCGACGAGCGCGCGTTCGATATTCATGTGCACGTCTTCAAGTTCCTGGCGGAAGACGAAAGTGCCGGCGGCGATTTCCGCACTGATTTCTTCGAGGCCGGCG
>JBGTMM010000784.1:0-7376 GCA_041743635.1 Bythopirellula sp. | reverse complement strand
TCCCAGCGAGATTCCTCCGATTGCGAAGCTGCCATCATGCCCCCCAGAAAAACCGACGTCACCAAAGATGAGCAGCGTGGATCGTCGCAGCTTTAACGGCGAGAGTGTAGTGTCAACACCCACAGCCAACAACTAAAATTTGGCACGCAGAGGCGCAGAGGTCGCGGAGGAATTGGGAACCACGAATCGAACGAATCCCACGAATAGGGAGTAGTCAGGCAAAGTGACTTTAGAAAGGGGACATTCTACTTTTTGAATAAAGTAGAATGTCCCCTTTTTCTCCCCCCCTTTTCTCCCTCTCCCGTGAGCGCCCTAGGCGGCGCTTTGTCAGAAGATAATTTCGTTTGAGTTGAATTACCCCTCTTTTTTCGATTGATTATTCACCCGCAATCATCAGATAAACCGCGGCTGCCGCGACCAGGACGGCTAGGGTCACCAGCACCGTCACGATTTTGTCGAGCGGCCATGAGCGCTGCGCCTGGGCCTCTTGTTGCTCTAATTCCTTGAGCCGCTCCACTTCGAGCCGGGCTCGTTCGTCGGCCACAATCTGCGGCAGCGTGGCGCCGCGGAGCGACCTGGCATCGGTGCTGTCCTCCTGGGAAGCTTGCGTTTCGCCGGGCTCATAGTCAATGGGCAGGGTATCCGCCATGGGCGACTCGTATTTCACTTTGGGCGGCAGCTTGGTGAGCGTGCCCAATTGCTGTTGAGCCTTGTCGTCGGAGCCATCCACCCACGGTTTTAGCAAGTGGGTCACTACTTCGGCCGTCGACACGCGATCCGCGGGACGCTTTTCCATCATCGCCGCGATCACCCGCGCAAAATCGTCGCTGATCGCCGGATTCAATCGCTGTGGCGACAGCGGGGTTTCGTCCAGTTGGCGACGCAACTTGTCGGCCGTGTCTCCGCCGGGGAAAGGGACCTTGCCCGTCACGGCGTAATAGAGCGTGCAACCCAGGGAATAAACGTCGCTGACCGTTCGCAATATTTCCGGCGACACGATCAGCTCGGGAGCCAAATAGTCGGCGGTTCCCACAATATGGCGAGGCTTTTTCTGCGCCGCCTGTTGGTCGTCGGCATAAAAAAAAGCCAAGCCCAGATCGGCCAGCTTCGTGCGGCCATCATTGGTGATGAGCAAATTGCCCGGTTTCACATCGCGGTGAATGAGGCCACGGCTGTGAGCGTGGGACAAGGCCTCGGCGGCCTGCGAAATTATCACCGCCGCCTCGCTCATTGACAGCGGGCCGTGATGCCGCACCAACTTGCGCAGGTCCGTGCCGGGAACATACTCGGTGACCAAGAAATATGTGTCGCCATCCGTGTCGGCATAGGTGAGGTGGACAAGGTTGGGGTGATTAAGCTGCGATTGAGCTCGAATCTCGCGCAAGAAACTGGCGATCGACGCGGCGTTGGTGAGATTTTTCGGCAGGACTTTGATTGCTTCCACACGGCCGAGCAGACCGTGTTCGCACTTGAAGACCCAACCCATGCCGCCACGGCCAATGGCGTCGAGAATTCGATAGGCACCCAGATTGAACTTCGTGCGGCCCTGCGTGAGCTGTTCCGCCTGCCAGCGATTCAAGTAACCAAGCGCAATCATCTGGGCGGCGAGTTGCTCGTCGGAGATGTCATCAATCGCCAAGTCGGTGGCCGGCAGCGATTCCACCAACACCTGCCAAGCCCGATCAATTTGTTCCTCGGTCAACAGGCCGCTGGCCAGACCTGCGCGCTCGAGGATAGATCGTTCAGTTCGCACTAACTTTACTCGGCCTTGTTTTTGTCAGGCAGGCTCCAAATGTCATTCCGAAAGGAGCCATGCGACTTGAGGAATCTGGGTTCACCTTTCGCGCGTTTGCCATACGTGTGAGAGTTCTTGGCCAGATCCTTCGGTCGGCAAGCCTCTCTCAGGATGACTTGACTTATGTCGCTAGATCAACCGCTACTCCAGTCTAGTCGCCTCTTCCCAAGAGCGCCAAGTAAGATTTTTGCACCACGAATCAGCACGAATCCGACGAATGGAATTATTCGTTTAATTCGTTCGATTCGTGGTTCCAATCTTCGACTTTGTAGTTTTCCCGAGTAACCGTTAGAGTAATCCGGCCAAGCCCCGCCAACTTGCCGGCACGGGAGCGACAAACTTCATGATTTCATCTTGAACCGGATGGGAAACGACCAGTTGCCGGGCATGCAAGGCGATGCCTTTGGGGAAGCTGCGGTAACTGCCGTATTTGTGATCCCCGATGATGGGAAAACCATGCTTGGCGAGCTGCACCCGAATCTGATGCTTGCGGCCCGTTTCGAGTTCGATTTCCAATAGCTTGTAACCGGCGCTGGAGTTTAGCGCGCGAAACCGCAAGCGTGCGAGTTGAGCCTCAGGTGCCGAGGAATGGGTGACGTGCACCTTGCGATGCCGTTCGTCCTTGCGGAGGTAGTGTTCGAGGGTTCCCATCGGCTCCGATAGTTCGCCGACGACGACAGCCCAATAAAGTTTTTGCACCCGGCGTTCGCGAAACGCCTCCGAGAGTCGGGCGGCAGCTTTGGACGTACGCGCTAAAATCGTCACGCCCGTCACCGGAGTGTCGAGCCGGCTGACGATCCCCAAATACACATTTCCTGGTTTCTGATATTTTTCGCGAATGTATGCCTTGGCGATTTTCAACAGGCTGGGCTTCGATTCGGCAACGCCCATTGTTGGCAGCATGGCCGGTTTATTAACCACCAATAAATGATTGTCCTCGTAAAGCACTTCCAATTTGTCGTCGGTCGAGTGGGTCATCGCTGGGGATGTTGCCCACGGAGGGCAAACCGTGCTAATCTTTTTGAACGAATCACTTCCTCATGAATGACTCAAATGTCGCAGTTCTCCCTCATTCTCGCCAGTAGTTCACCGCAACGGAAAAACCTGCTGGCCGAGGCCGGTTATCAATTTGAAATCTGGCCGCCCCACGAATCGGCCGAGAGCGGGATTTGCAGTCAATGCGGCCCGGCGGAATTGGTGCTTGATTTGGCGGTTCGCAAAGCAGCCGACGTGGTCACCCAATTACGAGCCGCAGGTCATTCCGATCAGCCCGCGTTGGTCATCGCTTGCGATACGGTCGCCGAATGCGAGGGGACAATCCTGGGCAAACCCCGCGACGAGGACCATGCTCGAGCGATGTTGGAACAGCTTCGCGGCAAGCGCCATCGCGTCTACAGCGGCCTGTGTTTGTGGCCTTGGGAGGGAATGGAAAGGAAAACCGCCCCGCGCACCCGTGTCGCCCTTACGGAGTTGGAAATGGACCAGCTCACGGTCGCAGCCATCGATGAGTATCTTGAAAGTGGACTCTGGCGGGGAAAAGCGGGGGCCTTTGGCTATCAAGATCGCCCCGGTTGGCTCCGCATCATCAAGGGAAGCGAATCGAACGTCATCGGATTGCCCATGGAACTGCTCGCCGAGATGCTTGAACAAATCTCGATTGAGTAAAATGAGCATAAACATCTATAATGATTTGCATGGCGCAGGTTCATCTACAGGATAAGAAAATTAGCCACGGAAAAACACGGATGAAACACGGACGATTTTTGTCACTTCCGTGTTTCATCCGTGTCCGGTCTGCCGGACTGGTATACCAGTCATCCGTGGCTCAATGTTTTAACTCTTCGAGATTTGCGGCGGAACACTTATGAAACTGCGGGTTGGCGTCGTTGGTGTTGGTTCGGCCTGGGAATCGCGGCACTTGCCCGCTTTGAGGGCGTTGTCAGATCGACTGGAAGTCCGTGCCGTCTGCGATCCCGTGCAGCACCGGGCGATCCAGGTGGCCAAACAATTTAATGCCACGATCTACGATGGATTTCGCGCGTTGATGGATCGCGACGATATAGATTGCGTGATGCTGTTGTCCGCGCACTTCTATGGGCCGACGCCGATTTTCGCGGCCTGCGAATACGGCAAAGCGATATACTGCGCGGCCGCTCTGGAACTCGAAGACGAACAGGCCACCGAGCTCCACCAGTGTGTGCAAGACTCCGGCATTGCCTTCATGGCCGAGTTCGCCTGCCGACTTTCCCCCGCGACTTTGCGGCTCAAGGAGCTGTTGGCCACGCGGCTGGGCAAACCGCGACTCTTGTTCTGTAATCGACGCCGTAGCTCGCCCGTTAAATGCGAAAACGGTGACCGCTGCGCCCGCGATTTGGTCGAGCTTGTGGATTGGTGCCGCTACGTGGTGGAAGGTGATCCGACGTCGCTGTTGGCCACGGCCCATCGCTCCTCGGAAACCTCCTTCAACGACTATTTCGCGGTGAGCCTCGACTTTTCACCCAACGCCGAGGTCGGCCGCGGACCGGTCGCGATTATCGGTTGCGGCAACTATGTCCCAGAGTCGCTCGAAGAATCCAACGCCTATCGTCGCCCGGCCGACTTGAAGGTTGTTTGCGATGACGGCATCGCCTTTGTCGATCTGCCGAACACGGTGGCCTGGTTCGACAAGGCGGGCCAGCACATGGAAAAGCTCGACCACGAACGCAATGTCGGCGAGCAATTGCTCATGCATTTCCACCGCGCGGTGCAAAGCTTGGTTCTCAAAACCGCCAGCCTCGATGACGCCCATAAGGCAATTATCATTACGAATCAGGCGAAAGTGAGCTGCAAGACGGGGCAACGGATTTTCTGCTAGTGCTTTGTCAGAGCTTAATTTTAGGATTGGCTTATTGTGGCACGACTCTCCGAGTCGTCGAATTACGAGTCGGAGACTCGTGCAACTCTCGGAGCCACCCCAAATCTTGGCTTTGACACTGCACTAGAAATCTGCCACGGACGCCCTCTTTTTAGCTGAATTCAAGCACGCGACACCGGAACAAGTTTTGCGGTGATACTGCCATCGCGCGTTGACAAGTTCTGACGCTAAGTCGAAGTCCGCGAACGTCTTACGAGAAAGATGCGGAATTTTGAATAATTTTTTTATCTGCCCACGCTGGATCCTCTGCGTCACCATTTTCGCCGTGTTGCCGCTCATGGCGGCGAGCCTCCACGGGCAAACGGCGGACGATACGCCCGGGGAACAAGCGTCCACGGTCGAACCTCCCCTCGAGAATCAACCGGCCGCCAAGGTCGAGGTAGCGCCCGTTTCGCTTGACGTGGATATTGCGGCGCGACTGCAGAAAATTCTGACCGCCACGAAGTGGTTCGAGGAACCATCGGTTGAAGTTTCCGAAGGCGTGGTTTTTTTGGAGGGAACAACCACCACGGATGAAAGGAAAGAATGGGCGACGAAGTTGGCCAGCAACACGCAAGACGTGGTGGCCGTAGCCAATCGCATTCAAGTGACCGAATCCTCGATCTGGGACTTTTCACCGGCATGGAAGGAGATCGATTCCATGCGGCGCAATGCGATTCAATCGTTGCCGACGGTGGTGTTATCTTTAGGAATTTTAATTTTAACTTGGTTTGCCGCCAAAGGCTTTTCTCATGTCGCACGCGGAATTATTTCACGCCGCACCGGGAATCCCTTGCTGCGCGACGTATCGACCAAAGTGGTGACTGTTCCCGTCATCTTGCTGGGAATTTATTTGGCACTGCGGGTGACGGGGCTCACTTCGATTGCCGCCACGGTACTGGGAGGCACGGGACTTTTGGGTTTGATTATTGGCATCGCCTTTCGAGATATTGCCGAAAACTTCCTGGCGAGTTTGTTGATTAGTATGCAGCGGCCATTTCGCGCCGGCGACAATATCGTCGTGGAGGGCCACACGGGCATAGTGCAGGCCGTCACGACTCGGGGCACAACGATCATGACTCCTGATGGCAATCACGTGCGCATTCCCAATTCCATCATTTATAAGAGCGTCATTGAAAATCTTACCGCTAACCCGAAACAACGGGAGAGCTTCACCTTAAGCATTGATGCCAAAGGTTCTATCTCCGAAACGCAAAGCGCGGTCCTTGGCGTGCTGCAAGATCATGAGGCGGTATTGAATGAGCCGGAACCACTGGTCCTCGTGCAACAACTTGGCCGCCAGACGGCATTGTTGCGGGTGTACTTCTGGTTCGATGTTCACAAGCATAGCAAGGACAAAGTGCGATCGGCTTTAATTCGTCTCGCAAAGATAGCGCTCCAAGACTTATCGGCGGATCCCGCGCCGCCCCGATCATCAAGCGATGTCGCGGCTCACGAGCAAGTCGCAGAAGTGGATAGCGCTTCAAGCACTCCGGCCGAGGGAACCTTGCAAAGCGATGCGCCCGAAATCGAAAAGCAAGCCCGGGATTCCAGGTCCGTTGAGGAGGGAACGGATTTGCTGGGCAACAAACCCGAGCCCAACTCCGCAAAAATCGTCGCGACCACTTAAGGCAATGCCCATGATTGGATTTCATGCTTCCCACGAGCTCTATTCTCCGGCGGAATTACTCAAATTGACGCGACTCGCCCAACAAGCAGGCTTCCAGGCGGCGAGCTGTTCTGATCATTTTCACCCGTGGAGCATGAGCGGGCAAAGCGGATACGCTTGGTCGTGGCTGGGTGCGGCGCTGGAAAGTATTCCTTTGACGTTTGGCACGGTTTGCGCGCCTGGCCAAAGGTATCATCCCGCAATCATTGCTCAAGCTGCGGCCACGTTGGCACAAATGTATCCAGGTCGATTCTGGATGGCTCTGGGGACAGGACAAAATCTTAACGAGCACATCACGGGCGAGTCTTGGCCCGCGAAGGATTTGCGTAAAAAACGCTTATTGGAGTCGGTAAAGATTATTCGCCGTCTCTGGGACGGTGAAACAGTTACCACTGATGGAATGATCCGCGTGCAAGAGGCGCGTCTTTATACGCTTCCTGAGGAACCTCCAAAAGTGTTCGGCGCGGCGATCACGGATGAAACCGCCGAATGGGTGGGCTCCTGGGCGGATGGCCTGCTGACCGTGGCAAAACCACCGGAAGATTTGGCGAAGACGGTCGCGGCCTTCCGGCGAGGCGGTGGCGAGGGAAAGCCGATGCGACTGCAAGCGGCGGTTTCGTTGGACAAGTCGGGTGACGCGGCGGAAGTGATCGCGTTTCGCAATTGGGGTGTCGCGTGCCTAGACGTCGCTCAAATCCAAGACATTGCTTTGCCGGAAGAATTTGATCGACAAGTGGCCGGTCATCAACCTGAAGAAGTGTGCGGAAAACTTCGTATTTCTTCCGAAATCGATCAGCATGTTGAATGGATACGGCAGGATTTGGAGTTCGGCTTCGAGGCCGTCTATTTGCACAATGTGGGACTTTCGTCCGAGAAATTTATCGAAGCGTATGCCGCGAATGTTCATCCACGATTTACCACCTAAGAAGGCATTTCAAAACCCCGCGTCCAGAACCGGACGCTAGCGCGTTCCGGCTGATCCTATTAGCCGCTGGGCGCTAGCCCACGGTTTTGAAACA
>JBGTMM010000783.1:0-3043 GCA_041743635.1 Bythopirellula sp. | reverse complement strand
TGCTTTTGCAGCGCGTGATGCAAAATGTGCGTGGCGGAGTGAGCACGACGAATTCCTTGCCGACGTTCGGCGTCGACGATGGCTTTTACTTTTGATCCCTCATGGATGACCCCCGTGGCAAGTTGGCCGATATGCACGATCAATTGACCGTCTTTCTGCGTGTCGGTGACGTTGAATTCAAAACCGACACCAACAAGCTTACCGATATCACCAACTTGGCCGCCGCTCTCACCGTAGAACGGTGATTGATCGAGCACCACGCGGACGGTGGTGTGACTTTGGTCATCAAGCATGTCGCACAAGTGATCCTCGGGCGCAGTGCCGACGATGATGCCTTTGACCACCGCGTCGGTTTCCATGGTTTCGTAGCCAAGAAATTTGGTGCTGTGCAGCGCATGTTTGAGCGAGTCGATGGGCCCCTTGGCACCCATGACGGTGTGCTGCACCTTGCCGGAAACCTCGCCGTGCAATTCCATCGCATGTTTATAGCCCTCCCAATCGAAGGCCAAATTGTGCTCGGCGGCGAGAGCTTCAAACAACTCGGGTGGTACGCCAAAAGTCTGATACAACTCGGCGGCGATTTCTCCTTCGACCTTCACCCGATTCTGGCGACGCATGTCGTCAAAGGCCCGCTCGATGCGGTTGAGGCCGGCATCAATTGTGCCGAAGAAGTTGGCTTCCTCTTGTTCGATCACGCGCGCCACGCGCTCGGTGGTTTCGGTGAGTTCGGGATAGGCGCTCTTCATCGCCTCGACGACGACCGGCACAAGCTTAAACAGAAACGGCTCGCTTAGCCCCATTTGATGCCCATCAAGCACGGCGCGCCGCAGCAGGCGCTTCACAACGTATTTTTCCTTGTTCGCGCCGGGATAGACGTTTTCATGCACGGCGAAAGTGCAGGCGCGAACATGGTCGGTGATCCGTCGGCAGCGGCGGCCTTCCTCGCTGTCGAGGCTGTATCGGACGCCGCAAACTTCCGCGGCGGCCTCGACGATCGGAAAGAGTGTGTCGATGTGATAATTGGTCGGCACGCCCTGCAATGTGGCAGCGGTCCGTTCGAGGCCCATACCCGTGTCGATGTTTTTTGAGGGAAGTGGACGGAGATTATTGGGTGGATCACCCACACGATTGAACTGTGTGAACACAAGATTCCAAATCTCGACCGATTTTCCTTGGTCGGGATGGAAATAGATTTCGCTGCAGGGTCCGCAAACGCCGTCGGGACCGGCGCTGGGGGCGCTAGCAGGCCAGAAGTTTTCGCCTTCGTCGAGGCGCTCGATGCGCGAAGAGGGCAAGCCGATGTCGTTCTTCCAAATCTCGGCCGCTTCGTTGTCGTCGAGATACACGGTCACGCTCAACCGCTCCGGCGGGATGGCGAGCCATTTTTTGTCGGTGAGAAATTCCCAAGCCCAATTGATCGCTTCGCGCTTGAAATAATCGCCGAAGCTGAAATTGCCCAGCATTTCGAAAAACGTGTGGTGATAGGCCGTGCGGCCCACGTTGTCGATGTCGCCGGTTCGCAAGCATTTTTGGCAACTCGTGGCCCGCGTGTAGTCGAGCTTTACCTTGCCGAGGAAGTGGTCTTTGAACTGGTTCATGCCCGCGGGAGTGAACAGCACGGACGGATCCCACGTGGGCACCAACACGTCGCTCTCCACGCGGGTGTGGCCCTTGGTTTCAAAAAACGCCAAATATTTTTCGCGAAGCTCGTCGGTTTTCATGGAGA
The DNA here is from genome assembly GCA_041743635.1 of Bythopirellula sp. Taxonomy (GTDB): domain Bacteria; phylum Planctomycetota; class Planctomycetia; order Pirellulales; family Lacipirellulaceae; genus Bythopirellula. Next base: position 1,317 of record JBGTMM010000783.1, on the reverse strand, counting down.
GAATCGGTGGTCCGAGGCCAGGAAAATGGAATCCCTGAATATACCGCGGGAGGACGAAATGCGGCAGGGCAAAGAGTTGCTCGGAAGTCTCGCTATATTTCGGTCGGCACGATTGCCTCGGCGGGTGGAAATTCCACCTTGGCATAAACGTCGACGAGCGGCAGGCGGCAGCCAACCGTCGAAAGCTCGATTACGGCATCAAGCCCCGTGGCATCGTCGAGCACCCATTGCCCTTGTTCGTTCAGGGTAAAGTGGTCGATATGGGCCCGGTCCTGCGAGACAAGCACATACTCACGAAGCGTCGGAATTGTCCGATACATCTCAAACTTTTTCCCGCGGTCGTACTTCTCGGTGGAATCGGAAAGAACCTCGATGACGACTTGAGGATTAAGCAGGGTATCGAGATCGCTATCGAGAAAACGAGGCTGGTTGCAAGTGATCGAAATGTCCGGGTAAGTGTAAAGAGTCGTCACTTGCACTTTCACCCGCATGTCGTTGGCGAACGCTTCACACTCTCGATCTTTCAGTTGACTGTGCAAGCAACCAGAAAGATTGAATGTGATTCGATTGTGCTGCAGGCTCGCCCCGCTCATAGCAAAGATTTCACCGCGATAGAATTCGTGCTTTGTTTCGGCAACACGTTCGAAAGCCAAATATTCGGCTTCGGTATATCGTCGTTGAGGCGCGGTGGACATAAGATTTGATCCTTTGCTTCGGGCATTTCAATTCTAGCAGATTGTGGGTGACCTGCCGAGAGAATTGCCCCTCGCCCCTGTGGTTAAAGCCTTTTATACTCAAGGTTTCACTTGTCACGACACGCAGCAGAGGGATTGACCATGAGCGACGATGCGACAACCACTGAGGCTGGACCCCGTTGGCGTCCGCTCGACCGCTCGGAGCGCAGAGTGTTGGGCGTTCTGGTCGAAAAGGCCAAGACCACGCTCGACAACTATCCGCTGTCGCTCAATTCGCTTACGAACGGTTGCAATCAGAAGAGCAATCGCTTTCCGCAAATGCAGCTTGAAGAATCGGATGTGGACGACGCCATCGAGCGGCTCCGCAAGATGGGTGCCGCGGCGGTCATCCAAGGAGATGGCCGCGTCGACAAGTACCGCCACTTGGCGTACGACTGGTTGGCAGTCGACAAAAAAGAACTCGCGGTGATGGCCGAATTGTTGTTGCGGGGAGCCCAGTCGATCGGCGAGCTGCGCGCTCGTGCCGCGCGGATGGAGCCAATTCCCGGCATCTCGGAGCTTCGGCCCCTCGTGGAAAGTTTGCGCAAGAAGAAGTTGATTATATTGCTCACCCCACCAGGAC
>JBGTMM010000782.1:0-4630 GCA_041743635.1 Bythopirellula sp. | reverse complement strand
CGAGAAAAAACTCTCGCTCGGTGAAAAGCTGGGCTACGCCTTGGGAGACGCGGCGGCCAATTTTGTGCTGCAGATGCAGATTGTGTTTCTGATGCACTTCTACACCGACGCCTACGGCATTGCCGCGTCGGTGGTGGCCCTCATCATGGCGGCTTCGCGCATTGTTGATGCCTGCAACGATCTGATGATAGGGGCCCTCTCCGACCGCACGCACACGCGATGGGGCAAGTTTCGGCCCTGGATTTTCTGGTCCGCCATTCCGCTGGGCGTAACATCGTACCTCGTGTTTGCGGCTCCCGACCTGAGCCCCACGGGCCGCATCATTTACGCCGCGGTCACGCTGAACCTGATGATTATCGCCTACGGGGCAAACAACATTCCCTACTCGGCGTTGGGGGGAGTGATCAGCGACGACCCCGACGAGCGGGTCAGCGTGGCTTCATGGCGGTTCAATTTTGCGATGATGGCCGCGCTGTTCGTGCAGGCCTTCACGCTGGAGATCGTGGATTTCGCGGGGCAGGGGAATGCCGTGCAAGGCTATCGCATCGCCATGGCGCTGTGGGCGACTCTCGCCGTCGCGTGTTCATTTGGCGCATTCTTTGCGACCAAGGAAAGAATCGTCACGGCACCGCCGAAACACACATCGCTTCGCGAGGACATCGCAGCGCTGTTTGCCAATCCCGCCTGGCGAGTTCTCGCGATTGCTTCCTTGGTGATTTGCACCAGCTTGGGCATCCGCGGCAGTGTGATGCTGTATTACTTTCAATACGTGCTCGGACGCAAGGATTTGTTCGGCGCGTTCAATGCCGCCGGCATGGTCGCGGCCATGATCGGCATCTATTTTTCGAAATCGTTGACGGAATTCTTCGGCAAACGCAATGCCTTTTGCGGAGGCTTGGTGATCTCGGCGGTCCTGGCCACGGGATTTTATTTTTTGCGGGGCGATTCACTCCTCATGGTCTTTGGGCTCCAATTCGTTTTCCAAGTCGTGTTCGGCGCGACCGTGCCGATCATGTGGGGAATGATTGCCGACGTGGCTGATTTTACCGAGTGGCAATATGGGCGGCGGATCACGGCGCTCACTTTCGCCGCGACGCTATTTTTCTTCAAGATCGGCCAGGGCATTGGGACGGCGCTCACGGCGTCGTTGCTCGAGGTGGTGGGTTATGAACCCAACGTCGAACAATCGCCGGCCGCTCTTCAGGGCATTCGACTGATGATTAGCATCCTTCCGGCGAGTTTGTTTTTCCTCGGCGGCGTACTAATTTTGCAATATGTGATCACGCAAGGGATGGAACGCGAGATGACCGCCGCCCTGCGCGAGCGCCGCGAACAGTTGGCACTGGCGGAAAAGTGAGACAAACTTAACGTGCAGTCGCGAAGCTGCGCGAGAGCAGGGAGTTGACGAACACGACCGCGGCGGCCCATAAGGCGGCAGGCTCGGGCACGGCGAGCGCTTCGACATTGTTGAGCGATTCTGGAGGCGTGGCTTGACGCTGCCAGGCGAGAAAGTCGCGGCCGTCGACGTCGCCATCGCCATCGGCGTCACCGTCTTCGCGTTCCGCGTTGTTAGTGCCATAGCCGTCTTGCCACATTGCGAGGTCCTCGCCGTTGACGGAGCCGTCGAGGTTAAAATCGGCTCCCGCGGCGAGGCTGAGGTTCATGAAGTTCACGTCGTCCAAATGCACGGCTCCGCCAGCATTGGAGTTTTGCGTGAAGACAAAGGCGAGTCGCGCCTCGACCGCGTTGGCCGGGGCAACGGCTGACAAATCAAAATCTTGCCAGGCATCGTTCGCGGAACTGCCGTTGGCAATCGTCAAGTTGGTGCGCTGCAGCATGGCGGCGGTGTCAGCCTTGCCGCCGAACTCGTCGTAAAATTCGATGCGCATTCGGACGTGATTGGCCGTGCCGACAATTGAGTCTTGCGAGCGAATGAAACGGCTCACGTCGGCGCGAACTTCATCACCTGCCTCCACCGTGATGCCTTGAGAAATTCCCGAAGTATTGCTGGCGACGGGTTGGGGGAACTGACCGAACAACTTGAGAGAAGCGTCGCCGTGAGCGGCTTCGTTGTGAATCGAGACATTGTTGGTTTCAGGACGGTTCCCGAAGGTACTCCAGGCTGCGAGCGAACCATCGTTCGTTTCAAAGTCGCCGTTGGTCATCGTGATGGGGACGGCATTGTTGCGATCAAAGACGCGGACATAATCGACTTGCATAGTCTGCGGCCAAACGCTCGTGCCATCCGGTTGTTGATTGGGATCTTCACCGAAAAAGTTGCCCCCCACGGCGACATTGAGAACCGTCTCCATGGGTGCGTCCTGACTAATGGTGCCGCCCACGTCGGCGTCATGAACCGTGTACCAATTGATGTCATCGACGAAAAAACGGAGTTTCTCGGCGTCCCATTCCACCGCATACGTGTGGAAGCCATCGTGAAAGTCGACCGGCTCGCCGAAGCGGGCTTGGGTATGCTCCGAGGAGACATACTGATGGTTTTGCCAATTTGGCCCGTGATGAAAGGCGCTACTCGTTAAATTGGGTTGCTGTCCGCGATTCTCTAGGATGTCGATCTCACCCTGACTGGGCCACGGTTCTTGCGTCACGTTGGGCAGCAGCCAAATCGCGGGCCAAGTTCCTTTCGTGGACGGCAACTTCGCGCGGATTTCCCAGCGGCCAAATTGCTTGGCATAGTTGCTCTCCAAACGAGCGGAGCGGTAGGACTTGTTACCGTAAGGTTGGTTGGTGGCCGTGATCGTTAACAAGCCATTGGCAACGGCTGCCTGCTGGGGGACGTAGGCTTGGCGTTCATTATTGTGCGGCGTGGTCCACAACATGTTTCGCCAGTTGGTCGCATTGACCGCCGAGCCGTCGAATTCGTCGCTCCATACTTGCGTCCAACTATCCGGCGCGGCAAAGGCCGAGGTCGATCCGAGCAGCAACGCCAACGCCGCGACCGCGGAACAAAATTTGGCTACGGCGTTCATGCCGCGGAATTCGAATATCATGATTTCCCCTTCAGGAAAAATTAGGATTTTAATTCCAAATCGATATTGTTCGCGCCCCGCTCGATGGTGAACTGCAGGCCGGACGTATCATAGCTACCGTACTTCACGGGAATCAGGTGTTTTCCGGGAAGCGGCGGTGCTCCATCCTCAGTCACTGCCCCTCGCTCGCGCGAGACGACGGTGACTTTGTACTCTCCACTTTCGAGTCCTAACTCGCGATTCGTGCTGAGTTCATAGTAGCCCTCACTATCGATGATCCCCACGGACATCTGACCTCCTGATAAAGGAGAAAATGCCACCGTGCCTCTATTCAAAGCCTGCCCGTCTAATGTTACGACACCACTCACTTGCGCAGGTTTTCCGCCACAACCCACCGCACATAGGACAACGAGGCTGAGGCAAAAAATTCTAAATAAAACGTGAGTCGATCGCGGGTCGGCCATACGTGTCACTCAAAACAAGTACAAAAAACTGCTGGATCCAAGCAGCCACTCTCAAGCTGGTCTTCCTACAATAATCTAACAATCAAAAAAACACGGCAACGGTATTATTGGTTGAGGCTTATAGTCTCGCCGCCATCTTTCGTGGATAGAGCGCGATACGTCGCATGATCAATGCCCTCACTCAAAAATTGGACTGAGGCATCGGCCATCGCGAAGTGGACGCCTCCGGGATGATAACTGCGAAACCCTCTGACATCATACCAAAAGTCGTTTTTGATCGCGGCTGGTTCGGCTTGGACAAAATAGTTCAACTGCATGTTGCAACTTCCCCAATCTCCATCAGAGAAGTAAGCGGCACTGTGAAAGTCCTGTTCGACCACTCCTTCGCCCACCATGAGAGTGTTACTGAGACCATCCGATATATTCTTGAACGAGATGGGGTTATAATAAGCAAATCGCCAAAATAAACCATTGCAGCCGAGGCTTTCGAAGCAGTCGGGCTCACTTCCCCAGTTTTCGGATTTCTTACTCCACAGACCTTCAGCGTTGAAAGAAGCCCCCACTTTTGTGTCGCCCAGGACTCCCTTGTAACTGGTGACCGCAGCCGTGATCCCCGTCCAGTGCCACAGATCATTTCTGGGAAGAGACGAGGGGTCAGATGGACACGTGAGCACGGGCAGTTGCCTGGCGAGATGTTCGCGAATCTCGATTCTGCCCATGCCGCGGCCCGCAGTCGGAGTGGCAAAAAACTGCATCGAAGCCGCGCTGGGATCGTCAAAACCAAGTTTCATGCCATTGTACATGGCCTGCTGTTCAAGCTGGGGCAGGATATCGACGATCCACCCTTTGCCGTTGAGATTGTTTGTTCGCTTATAAACCGAAGGCGGTTCCGGCGTGCGGCTATTATCAGCTTTTGCGTAGTACTCACCGCCATACCGGCCGTAATCAATGGAAAATGGCAAATGCTTTTGGTTGTCATGATAATTGTGAACGGCCAGCGCAACATTCTTGATGTTGTTGGCACACGACATCCGTCGGGCGGCTTCCCGCGCCGCTTGCACCGCGGGCAACAAGAGCGCCACCAGCACTCCGATGATGGCGATGACCACCAACAGCTCGACAAGGGTGAACGCCCCGGTTAATGAAGTTCTGCGGCGGATCATGGGAAAATAACTCCTT
>JBGTMM010000781.1:0-2650 GCA_041743635.1 Bythopirellula sp. | reverse complement strand
CTATGAAAATTACTTCAAATTCGATGAGTAGCCCCCGGCTTTGCCGGGGGTCTGCCGATGGATTGCCCTGCAAGTGACTCATGTGGTTATCAAAACCCCCGGCAAAGCCGGGGGCTGGATACATTAAATGCCGGACGGCCTCAATTAGATATTGGAACAATAGCATGACCGATTACGACAAATTTGTGGCTAAGAAGGGACTCGAAGGAATCGTTTTCGATACCTCGGCCATTTCCAATGTGCAAGTGGCCGATAAGGCGTTGTACTACCGTGGCTATTTGGTGCAGGATTTGGCCGAGAATTGCAGCTTTGAAGAAACCGCGCATCTCTTGATGCACGGTGAGCTGCCGACAGGTTCGCAGCTTGAGGAATTCGCCCAAAAAGAGCGTGGCTCGCGGGAATTGAGGTCCTCGCTATTAGAGGTTATCGAGCGCTTTCCGCGAGATGGTCATCCCATGGACGCGATTCGGACCGTGGTGAGCTATCTGGGGATGGAACCAGAGTTTGCTGGCGATGAGACGGCAGAATCAGCGCTCGCCAAGGGTTTGATGTTGCTAGCAAAAATCCCCACGGCTATTGCGGCGTTTCAGCGGATTCGTCACGGCAAGCCCGTCATCGCCCCAAGAAAAGACCTGGGAATCGCGGCTAATTTCTTCCACATGTGCTTTGGCGAAGTGCCTGATGCGGTGATCGTGAAAGCCTTTGACGCATCGCTCACCATGTACGCCGAACACAGCTTCAATGCCTCGACGTTTACGGCGCGAGTGGTTGTCTCGACCCTCGCGGACCTGTGTGGCGCGGTCACGGGTGCGATTGCTTCGCTCAAGGGGCCTCTGCATGGCGGTGCTAACGAAGAAGTCATGCGCATGCTCGAGGAAATTGGCAGCCCCGAGAAGGCCCAGGCGTGGCTCGATGAAAAGCTGGCCACGAAGCAAAAGATCATGGGCTTTGGGCACCGCATCTATCGCTATGGCGATTCGCGCGTGCCGACGATGACAAAATATCGCGATTCCATGGCCGAGCTAAAGGGGGGACAGAAATGGGTCGAGATTTCTAACATTCTCGAAGAACAAATGGTGACGCGGAAGAAGATTTATCCCAACTTGGATTTCCCCGCGGGCCCAGCCTACTTCCTGATGGGCTTTGAAATCGACTTGTACACGCCGATCTTTGTCATGGCACGGACCGCGGGGTGGGTGGCGCATGTTGCGGAGCAATTGGCCGACAATCGATTGGTGCGCCCGCTGGCGGAATACATTGGCCCGCCGCCACGTCAATCGGTGCCGCTGGCCGAGCGCGGTTGAAGTTTCAAAACCGGGGGCTAGCGCCCTGCGGCTGATTTAATCAGCCGGAACGCGCTAGCGTCCGGTTTATTGCGTGGTTTTGAAACGGTTCTAGTTGCCCAAGCGGGTGACAAACTCGCAGCCGACTTCCAGGAAGGGGGAGGACAATTCACGTTGCCGGCAGATCCGCCCGATGGCTTGGATCGTGCTGCCACCGCCGACGGGTATTTTGATGACGAGATACTCATGGGTAATTTCATGGGGAAGGGCAAGACCCGCGCCTTCGCGGGAAATGTCGCTCAGAATCACTTTCATGGCCTTGCCGCGGAGCACAAAATCCCCATCCATTTCGACGGCCTCGATCATCATTGAATTGTAAACGCGTTCCGACCGGCGTTTCTCCAGGTGAGCCGGCAGCGATGACCGACTCGCTTGGGAGGCGATATGTCGCCGGATGTGCGCCGGAATGTCGGGAACTCCGCTCACATCAAAGTATTGGTCGTGCAGTCGCACCAAGCGGCCGTGATGTTCCAACAACTCGGGATGAGCCAAGCCAACAAACGAGACCCCACAGCCAGCGCAAATCCAAACCGAAGTGTGCTCGAGATCGCGCGAGATGCGCAACGGCAGCGTCTTCACGCAATTGACGCAGTCAATCTGCGGCAACGAACCGACATCCGTGCTATCGAGCACACTTTCCATAGATACAAATCCTGGAGCCAGCCCCCGGCTTTGCCGGGGGGTTGTCATTGCAAATGAAATCATGGGTTGTCAAACCCTCGGCAAAGCCGGGGGCTATCGGCGTTTCAATTTACGGACACCCACAGTTAAACTCTATGCCACAACGATGGGGATCAAGCCCTGGAACAGGCTGTGGTTTAGAGCAAATTCGCTAAATTGATAGGCTAAAATGGCTGATTACGATGTGGTCGTTTTGGGGACAGGCGGAGTGGGAAGTGCCGCGCTGCTGCACGCCGCGTCGGCCGGTGCCCGCACAATCGGTCTCGACCGCTTTATCGCGCCTCACAATCGGGGAAGTTCGCACGGCCAAACGCGCATCATTCGGCAGGCCTATTTTGAGCATCCGCAATACGTGCCACTGCTCGTAGAAAGTTATCGGCTGTGGGAGGAACTCGCGGCAGGCGCTCAAAAACAGCTTTACTTTGAAACGGGTGTTTTGCAGATCGGTTCGACTGAAGGTGAGGTCGTTCCGGGAGTTCTGCGGGCAGCGGAGGAACACGGGCTTTTCGTGGAACAACTTTCGCCGCATGGTATTGAATCGCGTTGGCCGGCGCTGTGTGTGCCGCCAGGCATGGTGGGCGTGCTCGAACCGCGCGCTGGGTACTTGCTGGTGGAAGAGTGCGTGG
>JBGTMM010000780.1:0-3606 GCA_041743635.1 Bythopirellula sp. | reverse complement strand
CCACGCGATTGGGCCGGCACCACCGCCGCCATCCGGCCTTCATAGAGCTGCACTTCATGCGGCGCATGCACCACGAATCGCGCGGGACTCTCGAGCAGCACTGTCGCGCCGTCTTGGAACGTAACTTCCGCGATCCCCTCTTGGAGCGTCAATTCTTGCCCGGCAACCAGTTCGGAACCATAGCCCACACGCGAAGTGGAGTCTTCCCTCCAAACGCTGTTCTGCGTGCCGGTGATGCGGGCGACGATTTGATTTCGCGAAAAGGCAAGCCCGCGATTGGCATTGTGATTGTTCTCAAGCGCGAGCAACCCGAATGTCGCCGCACTCGAAAAGAGGGCTACCCCGACGAGCGCTGCGGCGACGATCCATGAAGGCATTTTCCACTGACGAGAATCGCCTGCCGAACCAAAACTGCCATGACCATCGGCTTGATGGACAAGTTCCCGCGCGAGCGTTACCAATCTATGGTCTGCATTGCTTTCCAGCACACCCCGCGATTGATTCGCCAGACCGTGACCCGTCAGGGCCTGATCTACCAGCGAAGAACCCTCCGCATCCAAACACGCATCCAGTTCCATGTAGTCCATGTAAAGCGCGCGAGCAGGCGCACTCTCGGCAAGGCTCTCTTGCAACCACCCCTCGTCCAGCGGAGCGAGCTGGTCATTGCAAATATCCCCGAGGATGCGCAGGAGCTTTTGCTTTTCTGGCCAATTTTCTTGTTGTGATAAGTCGGTCATAGCAAACCTTCCGACACAAGCGTGCGATTGATGCACTCAAACAGCACGCGGCGAATTCGATTCATCGCCTTGTAGACCGTATTCTCTGGTCGGCCCAACTTGTGAGCCGTCGCCTTGAAATTCACCTTGTGATCTTGATAACACTCCTCGACCAGCGAGCGATCCGCATTGGAAAGCTTCGTCAGACACCGACGCAACGCATCACGGCGATAATCAAACAAATCCACCCGCTCGACGGCCTCGGCGGCCAGCAAATCAAATGTGACGTCGCTGAGTTGAAAACCAACTTGTTTCCGCTGGCGGCGAAACTTGCGGACCTGATTATGGGCAACCACCGCCACCCACTTCACAAAATCCGTCCCCAACTCGAACGTCTCATACTCCCGCCAGAGGATCACGCAAACTTCCTGAAACACTTCTTCCGCATGAACCGTGCTTCCTAGCAAGGTCACGAGGTACGAATACAACCAGCGATCGTGCTTGGCAAACAACCGCGCGAAGGCATCCCGCCGTCGGTTTTCATCTGGCTGACCGCGCTGCTCTGGCCGGTCGCGCTGCTCGTCGAAGGACATGCTCCCCTCTACAATCATCCGTCCGCGCTGCCCTTCGCCAGAAAAGTGAGTCCTCAAACCTAGTTAGGCGCGGCAGAGGCCAGTTTGGTATTAAAAAGTGGTTAAGATTATGAATTTTCTAAAAAAAGCGTGTTCGGCACGCAAACTGCACTTGTTTTAGCCCAGCCGCGACTCAACGAGTCGCACGGACCCAATAATAGGAGCCTTTCTCATGAAAAAAAAGAACCCCACCCCACCCGGCCAACCCGAAATCTCACCCGACAAAAGTCAAGAGAGTTTGATCAACGCCCCCAACGAAAATGAGCAACGGCGCAATTGGGCCAATAAAATTCACGACGGCGACAAATCGCGCAAACTTCGCGGCAACGACGCCAAACGACTCAAAGGTGGCGAAAAAGGCGATTAAGTTAGCCGGCATCGTCCCGATGCCGCTTGTGGCCTAGCGCGGTTTTTACAACTCCCGCAGCTTAATATTTTTGAACCATACATCGGTCCCATGATCTTGCAGGCCGATGTAACCCCGCCGCGCAAAATCCTTGATCGCCCGCTTGAACTTATGCTCCGAGCCGTCGGCACGCAAACCTGGCTTGTCGAGCGAATCGCAATCAAGCTCCGCCACCAGTTCGCCGTTCACCCGCACGTCGATTTGCGGTCCGTGACAGAGAATGTTGAGCGTGTCCCACTCGCCCGGCCCCTTCGTGGCAATCTTCGTAGGCGCGACTAAATCATAAATCGCGCCAAAATCTTGGACCGTCTTGCCCGGCGGCGCTAAGATTTGCACTTCCAGGCCCGTATAAACCGGGTCGGCCAAATCGCTCACGCGCACAAACACCCCGGAATTACATTCCCCCTCCGCCATTTTCACATCGCACTGAAATTCAAAATCGCCGAACTCCTTGTCGTAAACCAACAGATACCCGCCGATCCCATGGGTGTTGATCGTGCCATCCTGAACCGCATTTTTCGCCAGCGGCTTGTCGTCGTTATTCTTCCAGCCTTCGAGATTCTGCCCGTTGAACAGAAGCTGCCAACCGCTTGACCTTTCCTCGGACGTGAGCTCATTGTCGGCAGCGCGCAATGTGGCCGGCAAGCTGACCAACAAGATCAGGACCAAACGAAACCAGCCGCGAGAAACCGAGAACGATGAAGTTGCCAAGGCAGTGTTCCTTCAGATGAGGACTTGGAAATTTGTGACATCCCGTGGCTCTATTCGACCGTGGCGGAGACCGTTAATCAATCCCGCATCAAATTAACTGAGGGCGTCGGAGAATTCCGGTGGCACGCCCTGAAAGGGCGTGGTAACGTATGTATCAGCATCAGCCACGCCCTTCGGAGTACCTCAGGGGCGTGCCACCCCTTTGTTTTAAGCCTCCCCGTCGCTGGAAGACTTGAGAGCTTCCGCATTAAGTGCCAGACGTTCGAGCTCGTTCGCCCCCTCGGCCAAGGTAGCGACCAACGTGTCCGCCCCGCTCGCCAACAGGCGATCCTCCGTTTTCTTGGCCACGCTTCCCGACTGCCAGAGGCCCACGATGATTTCCAACTTCTTGAAACGTGGCCGCAGGCGTTTGCAAAGATACCGCGCGTGAGTCGCGGCAAACGGCGGCAACGCCGACACACACACGACCGCCACCCCGCTTCCCTCGACCTGTTCCATCATTTCGCCACTGAGCGCGCGCGGGGAAATGACGGTCGCATGCACGCCCCGCCGCTCCAGCAGTTGCGCCATCATGAGCGCCGCAATTTCATCGGCTTCATCCCGGGCCGGCAAGCACAACACCGCGCCCTTAATGGCGTCATCGGCATTCTCGAGGGACGCCTTTTCGGCCCCGTCGGCCAATTTTGCCGCCACTTTTTTCGCTTCCTCGCGCTGACGCTCGCCAAAGTCTTCCACGATTTCTCGCATCGTTTGATGCACAAACCCCTGCCTGGCTTCGTCCAACTCGCCGCGATGCCGATCCTGCTCAGCGAGGCTCAGCGCCGGCAACAGCACCGTGTCGCAGAGGTCTTCCAGGGAATTGTCGGCAAAATACTCCTCCACGATCTCCAGCGCCTCCTCGGCGTCCAGCGCCAGCAGCCGTTGATAAAATCGCGAATGCGTGGGAAGCACTTCCTCGTCGCTGAGCAACGTATTCAAAAAGGCGAGGTCGGGCACATAACGCCCCAACACCGCCAGGCAGACCGTCAATGGCGTGGCCATCACCAGTCCGATCGGTCCCCAAATCCACGTCCAGAAAACCGCCGAGGTCAGGATCCCCAACGTCGAGATGCCCGTGCTTGAGCCATACAGCCAAGGCTCG
>JBGTMM010000779.1:0-3466 GCA_041743635.1 Bythopirellula sp. | reverse complement strand
TCATAAGTGGCCAAGAATCGCGACTGAGCCCACCGACCAAATCTGTTATAATGAGCCGACGCTCATGCTGCGCAAGTTTATCGAACCAGCATTGAAGACTGGGAACGAGGGCAAGCTGCGGCCAATAGCGGAGCCGACTTGCAAAGAATGTGAACTTGGCAACGAAAAACACACCGCCACCTTTGCCACCTTCACCACCTTTGCGAAGTTGATCAAATTGAGACGTCCAACAGAGCCGATTTGCCAACATGAAATGAGGGTACGGGTCGATTAAATGTGCCGCTGGTCGCAGGCCCAGATATTCTCGGTGTTTCTCTCTGCAGCGAGGACAAAACAAAAAAACGGCAGCGCGCCGTCGTGGCGCGCTGCCGTGGTGTCATGACCTGTTGAGATCAATTTGGATCCCCGCCTTCGCGGGGATGACGGCTACAAATCAGCTTTCTGCGGTGGGCAATCGCTTGGCCTTCGTGCCGGCACCGCGGTGGACGCGCGTGATGCGACGATCCGCCTTGAAGGGCATGCCGTTAACCACGCAACCGATGAGGCGAATTCCCAAGCTCTTGAGCAACTCGGAAGCTTGGTGAATACTCCGCACGCCGCTGTGATCGCGCAGCACCGTGAGGATCGCACCATCAATGTGTTGACCAATCGACAACGAGTCAGAAAGCCCCAGCACCGGGGCACCATCGATAATCACAAAATCAAACTCGGCCCGCAATTTCTCGAAGATCGGCTGCAATTGATCGGTGGCAAGGGCATGGATCGCATCCATGTCGCAAATGCCGGCCGTCATCAACCACAAGCCTTCGGTGTTGGTGGGCCGAATCGCGTCGGAGATTTCGATTTCCGATCGCAGCAGTTCGCTTACGCCGTCTTCCAAGGGCAGTCCGAACAGCTTGTGCAGCGCGGGATCACGCAGGTCACCGTCAACCAAGAGCGTGCGGCGCCCAGCCCGAGTGAGACTCAAAGCCAAGTGGCTGGCGACCGTGGTGGAACCTTCCATCGACGAGGGACTGGCCACGAGCACGATCTGTCGCGGGCGGGAGGTGGAATCGTGCATCAGCGTGGCCCGCACATTGTCGATCGACTCTGACAATTGAGCGGCGGTGACGCTGCCGGGAGCCAGCGATCTCCGCGAGGCGACCGGTGGCAACACCCCTAGCACGCGAATGCCAAGACCTTCGTCCACGTCGGCGGGTGTGTTCAACTTACGTCGGCGGAATTCCCACAAAGCGATGCCGTAGCACGTGCCACAAAATGCGGCGATGGCACCCAGCGTGGCGATCGCATAGCGCTCGAAAACGTTGATCTTCTCGGTCGAGAAGGCCGGTTGCATCACTTTAATCTGCTCCGCGGCACTGTTTTCTTGGATGTCCCAGCTACGGAGCTTATAATCCATTTGTTGGGCAATTTCACTAAGCTGATCCACTTCGGCTTGCAACATGGTCAATTCGCCATTGCTTTGGCCAAGGGCATTGACCTGCTCTTTCTTTTCATCGATGTCGGCCTGCATTTCCGTCAGTTGTTGTTCGATCTGCCGCCGACGCATCAGATATTCGGTCATCACCAACTGCAACTGATCGTTGGGAGCCGATTTGAGTTGGTTGCGAATCTCGGCCTCCGACTGCATTCGATATTGTTTTTGTTGTTCCCCCACTTGTTGCATTTGTTGCTTTAAGCGATTGATCTCCGGCGTGGGCCGCTTGCTGATCGACTCGAGCTGGAGAATCTGTTGAGAAATCGCATACTGCTGCTGCTGGTACTGTTGCATGGTGGGATCGGCATCCATGGCGGAGGAGACGGCCGCGGTCATGGCAGCGGGGCTGTTTGCGGCCCGCGTTTGGAGTTCTCGGTTGACCTCCAAATCCATCATCTCTTGCTTCACCTTGATCATTTGGCCAGTAATCAAGCCAATATCTCTGATGATCATGTTGAGTTCGGCATTGGCATTGGGCGAATCCGCACCCCCCAATTCCTCGCGGAGTGTTTGCACGCGATCAATTTTTTCCTTCAGTTGCGTATTGATTTGCTTGAAAAGTACATCCATGTTGCGATGCATTTCGGTTTGGGTAGTGCGGGCGGCGAACACGACTTCTTGCTCGTAGGCCTTGATCACCGCGTCGACGACTTTTTTCATCTCCTCGGGATTCTCTTGGCCCTCGTACTTCAGCATGAGAATCTTACTATCGCCAGGGAAAGCAACCTTGAGTCCCTCGTTGAGCCACGTCAATTCATTGGGGCGATGACTCATGACCGCGTTGAGTTCAGCGATGTCCCGCCGGCCGAGGGCCGCCTTGAGCACGAATTGACTTTTCAAAAGGGTCAATTGAGTTTGCTGAAAGATTTCGAACTCTTTGGGATTGGAGCGTCCCGAGTTACCCTTAAAAATGTCGCTGCCATCTTCGCTCTCGACTTGCAAGTAAGCCACGATTGACGATGACAACGGAAAGAGATAAAGCAGTAGAAGTCCCACCAACACGGAGGCCAAGGTGCCCAAAAGCAGTGCGGAGAGCCATCGCCGCCGCAGGCAATTCATTAGCCAAGTTTGATTCAACGGGCCGGTGAGAATCTCGGGCCCGCGAGGCTGCATTTGCCCCTGCATGGCTGGCACGGGAGCCTGATACCTATCCGCCGGAACCATCTGCATGGAACCATTCCCGCCGGCCAGCGGAGGATAAACGACTTGCGAATCACTAAAACCAGAATCTTGTTTCACCATCAAACACCTCTCTGATTAACCGCTCGGTTGATGTGCCTTTTGTCACGGAAACCTGTTGACACGAAACCTGCTGAGTAATAATACCGGCACATTGGCCGGTTGTGTCGAAGAAAAGATTTTTTCCTTGCCGTCTAAAAAGCCTGCTTGTCAAGGAATGTTGCCTAAGCCGGCACTGCGTTGGTAACGGAACGACTTTGTGCTGCCGCTATTTGCAAGTGACGGACCAAACAGGGACGAACCGAGAAATTCCGTGATTCCACCGCACTAACAAGGGGGACAGCCAGCCAAATGTCTCGATTTTTCATCAACTTGTAGCATTCCGACAACCAACTCCCCGCAACCGAAACCTCCAAGAACCAAACCGCGATTAACCCAAACTACAACTAACCATGTGCCGTCCCAAAGGCGGCATAATCGTCAGTTTCCATCGGCACGGTCAGTTTGTTCAGTAGCGTCATTTCCACCCACAGGAATCCTAGCGCGATCGGCATCATGGCCAACCCCGCCCAATTGTGGGTGTAATGATGAACCGCTTCGCTCTCGGGATACGCCACATAAAGCAACGCCGTCACGACGATGCGGATAATGTTGGTCGCCAGAGCCACGGGAATGGCGAAGACCAGGATGGTCAGCCGATCCCACCAGGGCCGATCAATAATCATCGCCAGGGCCACGGACATCGCCCCGAAAATTGTGCCCATGCGCAAGCCGCTGCAAGCGTCGGCCACTTCCAGCGGAATCTTGTCG
>JBGTMM010000778.1:0-5884 GCA_041743635.1 Bythopirellula sp. | reverse complement strand
GACCTTGCAGTCCGAGATCGCCGCTTGGTCGACCGACGTCAACTCCACGCAACGCGGAGTCGATTGGCAAATGAAAATCCGCGACGCGCGCTGTAAACTCAAGTCCCTCTACCCGAAAATCAAGGTGTGACTGAGCACTAGGACCTTGGCCTATTCACGGCGCTTGCTGTTACTTGCGCTGATGCTGTGCATGGGGTGGTTGGCGAGTCCGGCCCATGGGGTCACGTCGTACAAGATCGTGGCTCTGGATGTGCTTCCCGGAGGCCTCGATAGCTACGCCACTGGCATTAACGAACAGGGCTTCGTCGTGGGCCATTCGACGCTCAATCGATCAGGCCATGTCGGCCAATCGCGGCCGGTGATGTGGGATAACTCGGGAACGCCAATAGAGTTATGGAGCGATCCGGTATTTGGGGGCATTCCAGCCGACATCAACAATCTGGGGCAGGTGGTTGGCCGCTATGGGTCGGGGAGCGGCATTCCCTTGCCTGGGCCGGGCATACCGGGGGGCGGAGCGTTCCTCTGGGACCCGGCAACGAGAGACTTTATGGACCTGGGCGACATGGGTGTCCAAAATGTTCAAGCGACCGGAATAAACGACGCCGGCCAAGTGTCGGGAAGCTCGGAGAATTTTGAGGGAGAGCCACGAGCGTTTATTTGGGACGCCGTTAATGACATGCGACCCATCGGCACACTGGGAGGTATGTGGAGCTTTGGCAATGACATCAACAGCAGCGGTCAGATCACAGGCTATTCTTGGCGCGCGGACCAAAGCGAGCATGCCTACCTTTGGGATCCGGTGACGGGGATGCAGGATCTCGGCAACCCAGGGCGTACAGGAAGTCGGGCCTACGCACTGAATAATAATGCGGAGGTTGTCGGCATCGGAAATATTACTGCCGAGTTGGGAGGTGCCGTACTGTGGATCGGGGAAGAGCGAAGGGCCTTATTCTCTGCCAACGCTTCATTCTCATTTGCGCGGGACATAAATCAGCATGGCCAAGTTGTCGGGTCTGGAACTGGAGACAGTCACGTTTTCGCGGCTATTTGGGATGAGCTTAACGGGGCGCAGAAGCTTGAGGAGCTTGTCCCATCGGCTATGGGATGGAAACTCGATGTCGCTGCGGCCATCAACGATCGAGGGCAAATCGTCGGATATGGCCGGCTAGACGACCAAGTACGCGGGTTCTTGCTTACGCCAGTTCCGGAACCGACTTCGTTCATTTTTGCGTTGATGGCGGCAGTTCAGGGCTTGATATTACGCTGGTCCAATTATCGCAACGTTGGTTGACTTGGCATTTTTAATATTTTCATAACTTTTTGTGCTAGGGAGGGCGAGTGATGCGGGTATTTCAATGGTTTCGCCGGGTAATGGTAAGGAGCACAAGTCCTAAACAATAAGCCTTGAAAGGACGTCGCGCACGCCTGGAGTATCTCGAGGATCGCCGTTACCTTTCGGGGTCACCACCGGAACTTGGCCAGTTTGAGCTTAACTACGCCGAGACCGCTCTCGTCGCCGACTTGGTGGCTGCGCCCAGCGACGATCAGAGTCGTGCAATTGCGGACTCAATCTACGCCGCACTCAAAGTGCAAGATTTGGGCGATCACTACTGGAGCGGCGGCGAAAAGGTCTCGCTCTGGCGGGCCGACGACGAAGTCGTGATCAGTGTTGGCTCCGCTGGCGAATCGACGAACGCAATTGATGCGCTGTTCGGAGACTTCGGCCTGCTCAAAGATCTCAAGGTCGCCAAGGAGCTCGGAGAGGGAAGGTTCATTCTCTCGAAGAAAGAGGGTGCTAGTCTGCCTTCCCTGGATTTGGCGACCATAAAGAATGTGGCTGGCATTGAATGGGCGGCCCCGCTGTTCACGTTCGGCGAGGAAGGTTCGTGGTTTGCGATTAATAACGAAATCATTGTCGCGCTTAACGCTGGAACCAGCGCCGCCGAATTCTTTGCAACGCCTGAGTTCAGCGGCTTCCGGCCTCTGCTGGGCACGCCCGACCAGTTTGTCGGCACGCTCACTATGGGCGATGGACTGGACACGCTCGACGCCGCGAACCGGCTCCATTCCGATCCGCGCGTGGCCTGGGCGGCACCCAACGGATCGGCGGATTTTCAACCGGCCGCAATTCCGAACGATTCGCTCTTTAGCAGTCAATGGCACTTGAACAACACATCACAACTCGGCGCGAAAGCGGATGCCGATTCCGACTTGGCGGAGGCCTGGAACACGACAACCGGCAACACTGGTGTCGTGATTGCCGTGATTGACGACGGTGTGCAGACGAATCACCCCGATCTAAACATCTTCACGAACTCCGGCGAGATTGCCGGGAATAGCATTGATGATG
The DNA here is from genome assembly GCA_041743635.1 of Bythopirellula sp. GTDB lineage: Bacteria > Planctomycetota > Planctomycetia > Pirellulales > Lacipirellulaceae > Bythopirellula. Next base: position 3,534 of record JBGTMM010000778.1, on the reverse strand, counting down.
ACGGCAATGGCTGGATCGACGATGTTAATGGCTGGAACTTCGGTGCCGCCGGTCTAGGGAATAATAATGTAAATCCTACTCACCAAAACGAGAACCACGGCACCGCCGTAGCCGGCGTGGCAGGTGCTCGCGGCAACAACGCGATTGGCGTAAGCGGGAGTGCTCAAAATGTAAGAATCCTTCCTGTCAAGATTGCGTTAGATGGTGTCCTTCAAAACTTTGATCGAATTGCCACAGCCGTCTATTACGCCGCCGGCAGAACAGCCGATGGTTCCGGAACTTGGGACGCGGCTGACATCTTAAATGCAAGTTTTGGAGCTGGCGGATTGACGTCTCATCCGGCGGCCGACGCGGCATTTAACTGGGCATCCACAAGTGGACGGAGCGGCCTGGGAGCGACGACCTTCGCCGCCGCCGGCAACTCTGCCGCTGGCCGCCAAGGAAGCGGCACCGAGCAATACAGTCCCATCACGGCCGACAGTTCGCTGCTTACCGGCGCTCAGACGCTGTTTCAAACGTTCGGAGCCGCAACTTGGTCGTGGGTCGTGAGCTATGCGAAGGATGCGTCGGGCATTGCTGGAGAAGACACGCTTCGGCTTGGCAGATTTATCAACGACGATGGCGCGAATACGCGTTGGGATTCCACGACCGCGCCGGCGGGATGGAGTTTGACGCCGTTCGTAGGTCAGGATGGGTGGGTCATTGAGGACAATCCCTCTCGAGCTCACGGTACGGGCCGATACCAGGCGCGCGCCACTGCGATTGGAAACAACGATACGGCATTTATCATGGCACCCGCCATAAGCGTTTCGAGCGCCAATCCCGTGATGTCGAACACTCTCTATGCATGGCGATCATCGGCCACCACCGATCGACTGAAATTGTCCCTCTTTAATCACAATACGAGCCTATTGTATGCTGTTGGGCAAATTGATGGACAGGTCCCCACTCTTTCGCAAAGCATTGATGTTGCCGTGGCTTATCCCGCCAATCTCGCTAGCAATATCGCCGTCGGAGCGAGTACCGATTGGGACTACCGTTCGCATTACAGTCAGTTTGGCACCGCGCTTGATCTGGTGGCACCGAGCGGCGGCGGCTATGCCAATATCACGACGACCGACCGAACTGGCACGGCGGGATATAACACCACTAGCGGCACAGCGGGCGATTATACGCCTACCTTCAGCGGGACTTCATCCGCGACACCATTGACGGCGGGCGTCGCGGCGTTGCTCCTGACCAAGAACCCGCATCTCACGCCGACGCAAGTCCGCAATGCGCTTCAGAACTCCGCCGACAAAGTTGGCGGCAACAATGGCGCGACTGCGTATGTTGGCGGTTTTAATCAGTACTACGGTTTCGGTCGCTTGAACGCTGCAGCGGCACTAGCCGCGACTCCTACCGATACTATTGCCCCAAAAGTAAGCAACGTCATCATCAGCGGCTCCACTTCCACCCATGCGCCCCACTCCTTCAACGGCCCGGACGACAACCTCGACTCCGATGGCTCGGGCAATCAGCTACGTACCGTGCCGGTGGGTGGGGCGGACACAGTCTCTGTCCAGTTCAGTGAGGATATGGTGAACGTCACGAGCACCAGTCTCACCCTGTGGGGACTTAAGAATAGCTTCGCACCAACTATTGCCGTCTTCACACCTTTCGATCCCGTCACAATGACGGCGAGTTGGAAATTTAGCGCTCCGTTTGACGCGGATCAGTATCTGCTCTCGCTTACGGATGCGGTGACGGATGTGGCGGGCAATCTTCTCGACGGCGAGTGGACCAATCCCTTCAGCCGTTCAACCACCAGCACCTCTGTGAGCGAATTCCCTTCGGGCAATGACACGGCGGGGGGCGACTTCAATTTTGTGTACACCATCTTGCCGGGAGATGCCAACCGAACTAACACTGTAAATGGACTCGACTTTTTTATCTATCAACAAAATCCTGGCGGTCCCGGTCGCACATTCAACCAAGCCGACTACAATGGCGACGGCGACACGGATTCCGCCGACAATGCCCTTTGGCAAGCAAATAACGGGAACAATTTCACCGAACTCTTCTTCGCGGACTATAACGGCAATGGGATCGTCGATGGTGATGATAATGCCATTTGGCAAATGAATAACGGAGCGACCAACGCCACTCATGGTCAAGGCGATGCGAACAACGACAACAAGGTCGATGGCCTAGATTATTTACTGTGGCAGCGGCAGTTCGGCTTGCAGCTGGACTGGGTGGCGTGAGGGATTTTGTAGATCACAGACGGGCGGCCTACACCGCTGGCGGTCCCGCTACAGGGCGTTGATGAATCAACATGCGAGCCGCCTGTCGCTACGGCAATGTCGTCGCTAGTGGATTGGGTTCTTCGATCGGCGGATGAATTCCAGGTCCATTGGTACCGTACCATTTGGCCAAGACGGCTCGCCAACTTCCCGGTTCTTTCACCTGGCAGAAATCTTCGCGGACCAGCTTCCCGAGGGGATGTAGCCGCGAATACTTGATGCCGAACTTGCGCATGTTCGGCAGGCAGCGCTCGGGGCCGTACAGTTCTTCGGCAAGCCGGTAATGCTCGGCGATCACGTCGCGCTGCTCGAACAACGTGGGCGGCGCTGGCAGGGGCAAACCGGCTGCTAGCGCCCGGGCTTGTTGAAATACCCAGGGATTGCCGATCGCCCCGCGGGCCACGGTCACGCCATCGACGCCGGTGTACTCGAGCATGTCGAGACAGGCCTGGGCATCGAACAAGTCACCGCTGCCGAGTACGACGCGCTTCCCCGCATACTCTTTCAACTCGCGCAAGAATTCCCAACGCGATGGGCCAACATACCGCTGCTTCACCGTGCGGCCATGCACCGTGATGGCCGCGACGCCCAATTCGTAAGCTTGGTCGAAGATCGCGAAAAAGTTGTCGCGGCTTTCCAGCGAGTCGTCAATTCCCCGGCGCATTTTTAAGGTGACGGGGATGTGGGCCGGAACGGCGGCACGGACGCGCTCCACGATTTCGAGCGCCACCGCCGGTTGGCTCAGATGAAACCCGCCACGACAGCGTCCCAAGACTTTCTTCACGGGACAGCCAAAGTTGATGTCGATCACGTCAAAGCCCTGCTCCACCAACCGCTGCGCGGCGGGGCCAAACTGGCTGGGATCGGCACCCATCAACTGCCCCGCGACGGGATGCTCCTCGTCGGCGACGTGCATGATGTGGTGCGTGCGCGAGCGCTTACGCACCTGCAAAATAAACTGGTCGAGCAGCACTTCGCAGAGGGTGTATGGCGCACCCAGGCGGCGGGCGATCAAACGCATCGCCGTGTCGCTGTAGCCGCTCAGCGCCGCCTGCACGACGGGAAAGTCGAGCGTGAGCGCGCCGATTTGCAGCGTTTGGGGAAGTGGGTGGAGCATGAGTCTTATTGTCGATAGTTGTCGATAATCGTCAACACCGCGCGAATTCCAAGTTAAGATGAACCACCAAGCAAGCTAAGAATTACTTAACCACGAATCCGCACGAATAACACGAATAAATTATTCGTCGAA
>JBGTMM010000777.1:0-4239 GCA_041743635.1 Bythopirellula sp. | reverse complement strand
GACAAGAGTTTCGACGAGTCGGCCGATTCCAAATTCGAGTTTCACGGTATTCCCGTGGTGGTCGACAAAAAGAGCGCGCTCTATCTCGACGGCACGACGGTTGATTTCTTTGACGGCCTGGAAAAGCGCGGCTTCACGTTTGAGAATCCCAACGCGGTGAAAACCTGCGGTTGCGGAAGTTCGTTCCAGGCGTAGTGGCACCTCACAGTTACTGGGGTCTCGGACTGGTCACTTAAGCGACCAGTCCATCAGGGCCTCACGATCCTCACAATCCATTCGCTGTTTCATGGGCAGCGCGGAGGGCTTGCATATTCCTCCCTCCCAGGCCGCACGCTTGAATTTTTTGAGATAGATTTCAGATAGGACATGGATTGGTGCCCCACTCCCTGGGGGGCGACACTTATCTGGATGGACATCTTATGAAAAAGCTCTTCAAACGCCTGTTGGTCGAGGAAGATGGCCCGACCGCGGTGGAGTACGCCGTGATGCTCGCGTTGATCGTCGCGGTGTGCATTAGTTCGGTGGGTCTACTCTCCGCCGAGACGGGCAACAGCTTCGATCGTTCGGCCACGGAATTGAATTCGGTTCTCGGGTCGTAGTTCTGTTTTAAGCCATACTCGTTCCGTTTTGCGTAGCAACAGGCGGCTCGCCTGTTGTCAGTTGCTGGGAGTAATCAACAGGCGAGCCGCCTGTCACTACGGCAAAATCAGCATCGCGTCGCCGTAGCTATAAAAGCGGTACTCTTCGGCGATGGCCGCGTGATAGGCTCGGCGAACCAATTCGGTGCCGCCAAACGCTTGGACCAAGAGTAGCAACGTCGTGCGCGGGAAGTGAAAGTTGGTGAGCAACCCGTCAACAAGCCGGAAATCGTAGGGCGGGCGGATGAAGAGATTTGTGTCGCCCTGCCAGTACTCAATTGGCTGGGCTTTGTCGTCACCAAGTTCTTGGTTCGCAGCCGCTGATTCCAACACGCGGGCCACGGTCGTGCCGACGGCGATGTTGCGACCACCTTTGCCGCGAGTGCGCGTGATTTCTTTGGCCGCGACTTCGCCGAGCTCGCCCCATTCGGAGTGCATGGGATGTTCCGCAAGATTCTCGACCGTGATCGGCTTGAACGTGCCCATGCCAACGTGCAGCGTGACGGCCGAAAGGTCGATGGCCGATTGCTCGAGCGCTTTGAGCAGCTCCTTCGTAAAGTGCAATCCCGCCGTGGGAGCCGCGACGGCCCCTGGCGCGCGGGCGAACACGGTTTGATAGTCGCCAACGTCGGAGTCGACCATGTTCCCCTTGCGAATATAAGGAGGCAACGGCACGTGACCCACTTCGTTCAGGACTTCCAGCGGCGGGCGATCACCCTCCGGCCGAGCGAGCCAGATGCCTTCCTCTTGTTGTTCGAGCAGCCACAGCTTGAGCGCCGCTTTGCCGTTGTGATCCACCAGGTTGATTTGCTCCGGAGGCTGCAAGTGGCCGCGTGTTTTACAGACTAGCCGCCAATCGCCGTTGGTGGTGACCCCCAGGTACAATCCTTGCCAGCGACCGCCGGTGCTCACCCGCGTGCCGCGAAGCTGCGCGGGGATCACTTTGGTGTCGTTGAGAATCAGCCGATCGCCGGGCTGCAAAATTCGCGGGAGGTCGCGGATGTGGAAATGATCGATTGATTCTCTCTGACGGTTGAGCACCATGAGACGTGCGTCGGGGCGATGCTGCAGCGGTTGCTGCGCAATCAACTCAGGAGGCAATTCGTATTCGATCCAGGGTTCCATAATGAGTCTTTGGTGACAAAATAAAAGTGCCAACTATTGACGACTGCGCTGCAAAAGTACCTGTGCAACCAGGGCTATCGGCTATCAGCCAGAGAAAACTGGTCTGGCCAATAGCTGACAGCCGACAGCTGCTTTGGAGTCATTCGCTGCGCAGTCCACAATAGGTTCAGTGAATGTTGTATTATGGTCAAATAGCTCAAGCTTAGACTGGTCGCTTAAGCGGCCAGTCCGACTGAGCAAGTGAAAGGCGGATTGTACGTGCCGGAGCCTACCTGCCATATCCCGGTTTTATTGGACGAAGTTTTGGAGGGGTTGGCGTGCGCGCCGGGTAAAATTTTTGTCGATGGCACGCTCGGCGGCGGGGGACATACCGAAGCCCTTGCGAAAGCGGTCGGCGAAACGGGGCTAATCCTCGCCGTGGATCTCGATCCCGCGGCGCTCGCGCGTTGCGAAGTGCGGCTTGCGGGGTTGCCCGTGAAACTCGCCGCAGCCAACTATGCCGAGATTCCCGCCGTGCTCCAGGATATCGGCGTTGATGCCGTGGACGGGATTTTGCTGGACCTCGGACTATCCAGCGATCAATTGGCCGACGCCGAGCGCGGGTTCTCCTTCCAGGTTGATGGCCCGCTCGATTTGCGCTTCGATCCCGAGAGCGGCGAAGCAGCTTGGGAATTGCTCGCTCACATTGGTGAGCAGCGCCTTGCTGACATCATTTACCAATATGGCGAAGAACGCTGCAGCCGACGGATTGCCAAGAAGATTGTCGAGACGCGGCGCAACTCACCAATTCGCACCGCGGGAGAGCTCGCCGAGCTCGTGCGGAGTTGCGTCCCGCGGACCCCGGGACTACGCATCGATCCCGCGACGCGCACTTTTCAGGCCCTGCGGATCGCGGTCAACGCAGAACTCTCGTCGCTGGAATCCGCACTCGCCACGTTACCCGATTGTTTGAAACCGGGCGGACGGTTAGTGATTATCAGTTTTCACTCGCTCGAAGATCGCCTGGTGAAGCACGCGTTTCGTAGTGATGAACGGTTGGAAGTGCTCACCAAAAAGCCGGTGCTCCCCTCGGCACGTGAGGAAGCGGCGAACCCGCGTTCGCGGAGTGCAAAATTGCGGGTGGCAGAGCGGAGGTGAGGGAAGGGAAACGTGTTCTGGCTAATAGCTAACAGCTATTAGCTGACAGCTTCTCTCACCACGAATCGAACGAATCCCACGAATCGGGATTTTTGGGTGTAGGGAACGCCCTCCGTGGCGTTCCGCTATTCGGGGCCGTTAAACTCCATGAGAACAGGGATTATGAGTATTACTCTGAGGCGGCGGGCCGGCTAGATTTATTGGCGTTGTCGCGATCTTTCCACGCGCGCGATCAAAGTGGAAGCTGGAACCCCCAGGGCGTCGCTCAGCCGGAAAAGGGTCTCGAGCGTGGGCGACATCCGATTGTTTTCGAGGCGGCTGAGGAAAGTGCGGTCGACATCGGCCTCAAATGCCAAGTGTTCCTGGGTCATGCCGGCCTTGAGCCGGGCCTTTTTAAGGACATCGCCGAACATGCCGGGCAATTCTCTTGCCTGGCAGATTGACTGTCTGTCGCTTATTAGCTACAAGGATTGCTGGAGTCGGCCGCTAAACCTGATATACTGGCACTATCTGTTCTCATACTTTTCAATCTCAGAGACCGGAGGTAGACTCATGAACCGATTTTTGATCCTCGCCATGACGCTTTTGCTTTTCTGTGGAGGCAACGCCTCCGCCGCCATCCTCTTTGAGAGCGGCACGCTTGGGCCTACGGGGATACCGCGCACTGAAATTGCTGGCGGCAGCAATGTTAGTCCTGTCGTATTCGTTGGTGTGCGATTCCATCTCGATCCGCCGGTGATTACGACTCAAGTCGGCGGACATTTCGTCAAGAACACCGGAGCGAATGAATCTCTTTTTGGTGCGATCGTTTCCCTGACAGATGAAAACGACTTTCCTGATTCCGGGAACCTCTCCACGCCTGATGTGGTCGATACCACGCTACTATCGTTTCCGACTCCTTCAAATGAAGTCTTTGGAGATTTATCCAATCCGCTGTCTCCCGGCTGGTACGCGCTCGTGTTCGGCAGCGGGTTATATGGCGCTACCGGTAGCGGGGTAGCACTTAATAATGGCGGAGACATTGGTGAGCCAGAATATATCGCATTTCAACCAGGCTTTGGCTGGTCTAACCTGGAAGGGTTTCTGAGCGATTTCAGATTCATCGTGACAGGGGAAATCGTGCCAGAACCAGCAACAGTCGGACTAGCTCTTCTCGTTTTTCTGGGCATATGTGCTCGAAGAAGGCCGTGACAACTACTTGAGGGTGTCCGGGAATTCATAATGAATCCATGATCCAACGTATTTGTCCATTTTCATAGCCTTTGCGATGGTTGTAGCGGACCAGCAGTCCGTAGGTGAAGATCGCCGCCAGCAGTTGAGTTTGATTGTTTTCGAGACC
>JBGTMM010000776.1:0-2773 GCA_041743635.1 Bythopirellula sp. | reverse complement strand
GGAACCGAGGGTCCGCTGCGTGATGTACTGGTTGAGGCCCCAGTAATAGAAGTTGGGAATCCAGAGTCCCAAGAGCAGTGCGGTCCATGGCAAGACATTGTCATCGGCGGGCAGGAACATATTGAGCTGGTTCCGATTGAGGTGCATGAACCGTTCAAACGGCCCCTGATCCGGCTCTAAAGTTTGAACTTCGACCTCTCCAGTGGCAACATTCACCACAGTGGCGGCATCTTCGACGGTGCCCAGATTACTGAATGCAAACCACATGACCACGACTCCGCCGAGAATCAACGCCGAGCCTTGCAGCAGGTCCGCCCAGACCGACGCCTTTAACCCGCCGCAGACCACGTAAGTCATCGCAATGATCGCGATGAACAACGCCGGCTGCCAAAGCTCGATATCCATGTCATATCGCGCACCGAGCGTGCGGACGGTGAGGGCTCCGGAATAGGTGACTGCCCCCAGCAACAGTAGATAAATCAGCACTGTCGCTGCCGCCATGAGGAACCGTGCCGCGGCGTTGTACCTATATTCCAGGAACTCGGGAATGGTGTAGATGCCCGCCCGCAAGAAATGAGGCAAAAAGCCAAAAGCAACCACAACCAAAGTAATTGCTGCCATCCATTCATAGCTGGCGATTGCCAATCCAACGTGGCTGGCCGCGTTGCCGCTCATGCCGACGAACTGTTCGGTCGAAATGTTCGCGGCAATAAGCGAAAACCCGATTAGCCACCAAGTAAGCCCACGCCCGGCCAGAAAGAAATCTTGGGCATTCTGATGCTTCTTATCGGAGCGGCTTTTCCAAATACCCACAAACAGCACTGCGGCAATAAATGCCACAAAAACGATAATATCAAGCAATCCCATGCCGAAACCTTTGACTAGATATGGCTGAAAAGGGGGCGCCAAAAATGTTGCTGGCCGCCAATCACCCACAAGGTAACATCGCAGAACTCTTAAGTCTCTACCACGTTGCAACAATTTTTTCCTCGAACACAAACCCCGTTTCTTGACCGGACTTGTCATTTTGGGCTATCCCACTTCCCAGCAGGCTTGCTGTTCGACTAAAATCCGGCTTTCCACCACCCGGGGACTCTCCCCACACCCTGTCTCATCTACTTCCAGTTAGTAATCGAAATCATGAGCGGTCGCATTTCTTGTGCTGTTCTTGGACTGTCGTTGCTCGTCAGTGTTTTTTCCATTGCCGAGGCCTCCGACTGGCCACGCTTCCGCGGGCCGAACGGTTCGGGCGTTTCACCCGACGAGGCCCCCACGCCGACCACTTGGACCGACACCGAAAACGTAACGTGGAGCATCGACCTGCCCGGCCCCGGTTCGTCATGCCCGATCGTGGTGGGGGACAAGGTGTTTGTCACCTGCTGGAGCGGTTACGGCCTCGACCGCGAACAGCCGGGCGATCAAGCGCAGCTCAAGCGGCATCTGGTCTGTGTGAATCGCGCGGATGGCAAGATTCTCTGGGATCAAGTGGTCGAGCCCTATCTCCCGGAAGAGGAATACGGCGGGATGTTCGCCGAGCATGGCTACGCCTCGCACACCCCAGTCTCGGACAGCGAGAAGGTATTCGCGTTTTTCGGGAAGACCGGCGTCGTCGCCTTCGACATGGATGGCAAGAAGCTGTGGCAGACCGACGTGGGGAACGAGTCGAACCCCAGTGACTGGGGCTCGGCGTCGAGCCCGATTTTGTACAAGAACCTTGTGATCGTCCCCGCCAATTCCGAAAACCATGCGATGTACGCGCTCGACAAAGAAACCGGCAGCGTCGTGTGGAAGCAAGAAGCCCAAGGGTTTGAAGGAACCTGGGGGACGCCGATTTTGGTTGATGCTGGTGAAGGAAAGCACGAAGGGGAACAAGAAATCGTGTTGGCGGTGCCCGGCGAGATTTGGGCCTTTAACCCCGACACGGGTAAGTTGGCGTGGTTCGCCACGGTTTCCGACGGCGATGCTTGCAGCACCAGCGCGATTCCCGGCGACGGCGTGGTGTACATAATGGGTGGCCGCGATGGCGGCACCTCAGCCGTGAAGGTCGGCGGCGCGGGCGATGTCACCGAGAAAAACATCCTCTGGACGAGCAACGCCCGGGGAGGCATCGGCACGCCCCTCTTGCACGAGGGCAAAATTTACTCGATCAGCCGGGACGTGATCACCTGCCTCGACGCCAAAACGGGCGAGGAAGTGTTTCAGCAGCGCCTCGAAGCGCCGGCCGCCGAGGAACGCGCGCCTTCTGCAAAGGGTGGCCGGTTCATGAATGCGAGCTATTCGTCGCCGGTCGCCGCGGATGGTAAGCTGTACTTCATGACCCGCGCGGGATTGTGTTACGTGTTCTCGCTCGACGGCGAGTTCAAGCAACTCGCCACCAACAAGTTCGGCAGCGACGAAGGGGATTTCTCAGCCACCCCCGCGATCAGCGACGGCGAGATTTTTGTTCGTTCGACGAAAAAGCTGTATTGCGTCTCAGAGAAATAGCGGTCTGAGCGCGAAACCGCCAGCGAACCCCTTGCAGTTTCGCGATGCACGGCGTGTGCTCGTTCAAACAGCCGGAGGGCCACGCCCTCCGGGAATCTTGATTCTTTGTGGCCCGGACCGCGTGGCGGTCCGGCTACGCCGTAGTTATCTGAGGGTGTCCGGGAATTCATAATGAATCCATGATCCAACGTATTTGTCCATTTTCATAGCCTTTGCGATGGTTGTAGCGGACCAGCAGTCCGTAGGTGAAGATCGCCGCCAGCAGTTGAGTTTGATTGTTTTCGAGACC
>JBGTMM010000775.1:0-2733 GCA_041743635.1 Bythopirellula sp. | reverse complement strand
GCCGGCAACATGCAGTGGCCGCACTTGATCGACAACTCGCTCAAGGCCCACCACCTGTACAAGCGCGACGTGAACTATGTCGTCCAGGGGGACGAAGTGATCATCGTCGACGAATTCACCGGCCGCTTGATGCAATCCGTCGCTCCACTGCCGGCCTTCCATCAATCGGCCCGTGAACTCGTCGACGATAATCACTCGGCCCTGCTGCACGACATAATTCACGTCGAGTTTGTAAAGATGGTGAGCCTTGAGCGAATTGTCGATCAAATGGGGCCATTGCATGTTGCCAGCGGTGTAAAAACTTTCCACCCCTGCCAACCGCTCCGCTTCGCGCACCCCTTCGTCAGTCAGATGAGCCGAGTGCTCTTTTTCTTTAACCTCGAAATGGATATTCGGCTTGAGCTGCCGGGCGATCTTGTCGGCCTTCAAATACTTGGAGATATCGTCGCGCGCGGGACCAGAGATAATCAGCGGCGTGCGGGCTTCGTCGATGAGGATGTTATCCACTTCGTCGACGATGGCGTAATTGAGCCGGCCCTGAGCTTGTTGTTGATGTTTCGGATAGCGATCGTCACCCCGGGCGGCATGTTTCATATTGTCGCGCAAGTAATCGAAACCGAACTCATTGTTCGTGCCGTAGGTGATGTCGCAGGCGTAAGCGGACTGCCGTTCGTTGGGGTCCATGCCCGACCAAATCGCGTCCACCTTCAGCCCCAGGCCGTTGTAAATAGGGGCCATCCATTCCATGTCGCGGCGGGCGAGGTAATCGTTCACCGTGACGATATGCACGCCTTTGCCGTCGATCGCATTGAGATACGCCGGTAATGTGGCGACTAAGGTCTTGCCTTCGCCGGTGACCATTTCCGCGATGTTGCCACCGTGCAAAATGATGCCGCCCATGAGCTGCACATCATAGTGACGCATATTCAAAAACCGCCGACCTGCTTCTCGGCAGGCGGCGAAGGCCTCGACCAATAAGTCATCAAGCGTTTCGCCCGCCTCCAAACGCTCACGGAATTCATCGGTTTTGCCGCGCAGCTCCTCATCGCTCAGCGCTTGAAAGGCCGGCTCCAGAGCGCTGATGGCCGCCACCTTGGGGTGCGCCTTCTTGAGATAGCGCGCATTGGCAGAGCCAAACAAGGCCGTGATCGCGCGTTCGAAACGGCCCAAAATGCCGTTACCGAACCCGCTCAAGATTTCCCAAATTCGTTCCAGTACTTCCATCGCTCACTCAAGGACGTTTCTCGCAAGGAAGGCGATAAAAAAACCATCGTTGGTTCCAGCGATGGGTTCGCCGCTGCACCAGCGATAGGTTTTCTGTCACAATCTCCGCAAAAAATCAAAAAAGACGTACCGCGAACACCTACTCTTCCGGGCCAACACCCAAAGGAGCAGCTGCGGCAATTTTACATAAGATTTTGGCAACAAAAAGTTTATTGCGATTATCGCTAGCGGTCAAGGCGGATAGGAACCACCCTTATTGCCGCAATGTCAAGCGCCGGAATGTGTTAGGGCGCCCGCGGGGGCCACTGCCAACACGACAATCCACTCTTGACGCGCTAATAAATCCGTCGCCGCTTGGCTTGCTGCATGCGCTCCAGCGCCTCGCGCTCGGCCTTGAGTTCTTGCTGCTTGTCGTGCTTCGTCTTTTCAACGGTCAAGCGTGTCTTGCGCTCGCGCCAATCGGCCACGAGTTGCGGCGCGAATCGCACTGCGACCAGTGCCAACAGCACGAACAGATTGACCCCAAACCAAGCCGTCCGCGGCCAATTCCTGGGATCCACCAATGAGAACAGGAATTGACAAAAGCGCGGAAACAGTTGGACAACAAGAAAAAAGACCGACAGCACCAACAACCATTCCAGCCAGCGGCCACCCAATCTCGGCGGTTTCTCGGAATGCATATCTTTCCGCCCAGTTAATGAGCCTGTCCGTCCAAGCGATTCGCTTGAAAGCGATGAATGTCACGATCAACATCGTAGCCCACGGTTCGCACCGAGCCATCGCAGTAAGCCATGTTCAAAGAGCCAGGGTGCGCGCTGCCGAGGCGTAGATTGCCGAGGTCGCTGTCCCCGTGCCGTCTTGAGCCGGCTGGTAGCCTTCTTCCGACCAAGTATTCTGCGGATTCAAAGGCCACGCGATGATTATCCCATTCGTAACCACACCAAGCCGACTGGTTATCTCCCATCATTTCGATGCCGTCCGTGATGTTCACGTCCTCATACAATTCGGGGGCGAGGTACTTTTCACCATAAAGGTAAGCTCGGCTCATCCCGTCTTCAACCTGCTCGGCCCGCACTTCACTGCGATAGTAGGAAATACCCGTCTGAAAGAACAGCGACTTATCATCGTTGGTTTCCGTCCATTCCGGGGATTGTCATTGTTTTCCAAATCGTCGTAACTGGCGGGAATCCACAGCGAAGGTTCGCCATCAAACGAAACGCCCGCGCTGAAACGGGCATCGCCGCTATTGGCTGCGTAGTCGATTTTTGTCACACTCGGTAACAACAGCACCCCTTGAGCAACTCGCAGATTCCAACGGCCGTTGCCCGCGCGTTTGAAGGGATAGGGCTGGGCTGGGTGACGGCTGGGGCAATAAAAGAGAGTCGGCGCGCTTTGGTAAAGCTGCTCGAGTCCCGCGCCCAGGGGAAAGTCTTCCAAGCGTTCGGCGGCGCTGCGCAGATTGCCGAGTTCGGTGTCGGCCAGTACGCCAAACGGCCAGCCCCCGGGCTG
>JBGTMM010000774.1:0-5125 GCA_041743635.1 Bythopirellula sp. | reverse complement strand
TCGCCCACTCGGCACAATACGCCCCGCTCGCTGCCAGGTGAAGCCTGTCACGTGAGTTTGTATTACCCACCGCCCATCCCCGCATACTGGGGCAATGAGTGCCCCGGGCGGGTCCCAGTTACGGTCGGTCAAGGATGACCTTTTCCAGCAAGGAGTGCTGACGTGAAAGCCCCGCATCTATTTACCTGTGTTTCCCTGTGTGTTGCTTCTTTCAACTGCCTGGCCGTGGCGCAGGAGTCTGGTCCGAGTGCGAACGCACCACGTTACGGCTACGCCGTGGTGGATGTGACGTACATCTTCAAGAACTTCGCCAAGTTCAATTCGCAAATGGAAGGGATGAAGACGGCTATGGAGTCGGCCGATTCGCAGCTCAAAGCCGACCGCGACACCGTGGCCAGCAAAGAACAAGCGCGCGAGCAGTACAATCCCGGCTCGCCGGAATTCAAGCAAGTCGATGAAGAGATTGCGCGCTTGAAGGCCGAGTTTCAATTGAAAGCCGGCAAGATTCGCCGCGACTTTTTGGAGCGCGAAGCGCAAGTTTATTACACCACGTTCATGGAAGTGAGCAACGCCGTTCAGTACTATGCTCAGCAACACAACATCGGCATGGTGTTGCGGTTTAATGGCGACTCGATTGATCCGAACAACCGCGAGGACATCTTGCGGGCGATCAACAAGCCGGTCGTGTTTCAAAATAATGTGGACATCACCCCCGATGTTTTGGCTTTGCTCAACCGCGGTGGTGCCCCCAGTGGCAGTGGAACTCCAGCGGCTCCAAGCGGCAATCTGGGCACGGCCAATGCGGCGACTGGCGCAGGTGCCGCGGTTGCTCCCGGTGCCACACAGCGTCGCTAAGTTTCGGGAAGGCCAAGGCCTTTTGACTTTCATCGAATCCTTCACAGCGACGTTCTTTGACATGACTTTCCCTCGCCAGCAACGCACGATTCGCCGACCGGTGGCCGTCCTGGGCTTTGGTTATTACTCGGGCAAAGACGTCCGCGTCGAATTCCGACCCGCACCAGCCGGCGCAGGCATCACCTTTGTCCGAGAAGACCTCGGCTTTGGTGCTCGGATTGCGGCATGTTGCGAGAATCGGATCGAAGTCCCCCGGCGAACCTGCTTGCGAGCTGGCAGTGCTCAAGTCGATATGGTTGAACATATTCTCGCCACGCTCTCGGCTTTGCAGATCGACAATTGCGAGATTGTCGTCGATCAGGCTGAGATGCCTGGTTGCGACGGTTCGGCGATGGCCTTTGTGGCTGCCGTGGAATCGGTGGGTGCCGTTGAGCAAGCGGCGGAGGTCAACCGCTTGGAAATCACGGAGCAAGTGACGATTTCCAGGGGCGACTCATGGATCGAGGCATTTCCCTCTCGGGGCAATAGCTACACCTTGGATTACACAGTCGATTATCCGCACGATCCGGCGATTGGATACCAAGTCGCCAATTTGGAGGTTACGCCGGAACTGTTCCGCGATGAAATCGCGCCTTGTCGGACTTTTGTTTTGCAAAGCGAAGCGGATGAAATGTTGCGAGCCGGACTTGGCAAACGAGTTCGTTCACACGATCTGCTGATCTTTGATGCGAAGGGTCCGGTAAATAATCGTTTGCGGTTCGAGAACGAATGCGCCCGGCATAAAGCGCTCGACGTGATCGGCGATTTGGCGCTGACGGGATGTGAAATCGTGGGCCATATTGTGGCCCATCGCAGCGGGCACCGCCTCAACGCGGCATTCGCACAGGAATTGGTAAGACGCTTTGCGGGTGTGACCCTCAAGGCCACGGCATAGCGGGCTGATTTTTGAACGGGTGATTTTGGCAGGCCGAGCAACGAGATTCGAGTCATGGCAACCAGCATAGCAGCAAACGCCTGGATTGACCCGCGAGCTGAAATCGACGAAGAAGTCGAGATCGGCCCCTTCTGTATGATCGGTCCGGGAGCAAAAATCGGCTACGGCACGCGACTCTTGAACCATGTCACGATCATGGGCAATGTCACGATTGGCCGTAACAACACCGTCTATCCGAATGTCGTTCTTGGCGCGGAACCTCAGGACGTCAGCTTCGAGGGTGGTGAAACTTATGTCGAGATCGGCGACAACAATATTCTGCGTGAGGGCGTTTCGGTGAATCGGGGGACCGAGAAGGAAGACGGCATCACGCGCATCGGGGACAATAATTTTTTGATGGGCAATGTCCACGTCGCCCACGACTGCAAACTCGGTGATCACATTATCATCGCGAATGGCTCGCTATTGGCCGGTCACGTCCATGTGCACGACTTCGCCTCGATCTCGGGCGGTTGTGCGGTGCATCACTTCGTGACGATTGGAAGCTACAGTTTCCTCGCCGGCTTGAGCAGGGCTTTGCACGACGTGCCGCCGTACATGCTTGCCGAAGGAATCGCGGCCCATCCGCGTTGCATTAATATCGTCGCCCTCAAACGGCGGAACTTTTCCAGCGAGGCCATCGACGGGTTGGCAGCCGCCCATCGGCTATTGTACCGCTCGAAAGTCGGCCTCCATCACGCTCGTGAAATTCTGCGTTCCAACGGCCAGGAAACGCCGGAAGTCGCACATCTCCTCAACTTCATCGAAGGCCAACAAGTCGGCAAACATGGTCGTGGTCGTGAAGTGAGGAAAGCCGCGTGAGCCGTCTCAGATTGGCCGTTGTTGGCGCCGGGCATTTGGGCCGATTTCATGCTCGCATTGCCGCGAGTCTACCCGATACTAGGTTGGTCGCGGTGGTTGACCCCCTCGCCCAGGCTCGGCAGCAGGTAGCCGCCGAAACGGGCGCTAAACCGGTTGCTGATTTTCGCGAGCTGATCGGACTTGCCGACGCCGCGATCGTGGCCACGCCGACCACCATGCACTTTGACGTCGCGCGCGAGTTGTTGCTCGGCGGGATTCACGTCCTGGTTGAGAAACCAATCACAACGACCGTTGCGGAAGCCCAAGAGTTGGTAAATCTTGCCGAAAGGCAACAACTCGTGTTGCAAGTCGGCCATATCGAGCGATTCAACCCCGCCTTCACCGCAGTGAGGAGTCGGCTTGCCGACCCCAAATACATTACCGCGCGACGTTTAAGCACTTACACATTCCGTTCGACCGACATTAGTGTCGTCTTGGATTTGATGATTCACGATATCGACGCGGTATTGAATTTAACCAAATCACCGATAACGCACATCGAAGCGGTCGGCATCGCGGTGCTCAGCAAAGAAGCGGACATTGTTGACGCTCGTTTGCACTTCGCCTCGGGATGCATCGCGAATCTGACGACTTCGCGAGTGAGTTACGAAACGATCCGTTCGATGCAAGTATTTACCGACGAATGTTGCGCGGCCATCGATTTTGGAGCCCGCCAGGCGCGTCTGATGTCGCCAACCGCAGAAGTCCTGATGCGGCAATTCGACGTCGAGGCCTTGAGCGCGGAACAAAAAAACTATCTCCGCGAAAATCTCTTCACCGAATTACTGGCGAAAAGCGAAGTGCCGGTCACCAATTGCAATGCCATGGAGCAAGAGCAACTCGATTTCACGCGGGCGATTCGCACGAGCAGCGAACCCCAAGTGACGGGTGCCGACGGCCGCGATGCCTTGGCGGTGGCGCAGGACATTCTGGAGCAGGTGAATGCTCACCAATGGGACCGCAGCATGAATGGCCGCCGAGGGCCCCTGGCGATGCCTCAGTTCGATTCCGTTTTGGAACCGCTGGATTCTTGGTCGGTTGACGACACGGTTGTGCTACGCCGCAAAGCGGGGTAATTGCTCAACCAAGCTGAGATAGCGGCTGGAAAAGCTGCCGCATAGGCAAGGATTCACAGTGCCAATGTTGCTGGTGTATAATTGAGCAAGCTACCATACGACTATCAGATAAAAGGTTTCTTTGATGACAACCATGGTCAACGTCTCACTGCCGGAAGAACTTATTTCTCAGGCACACTCTCTTGTCCAGCAAGGGTGGGTGTCGGATTTTGATGGTTTGATGGCCGAAGCACTGCGTCGTTACCTTGAATCTCACGGCCCTGCTTTGAGCGAAGGGTTTATCCGCGAGGATATTGCTTGGGGATTGCATGGGACCGACTGATTCTGCCAGTGTGGTCGTTGTGTGTGATGCTGGCCCGCTTATTGCCTCGATGAATTAGGTTGCCTCGAACTCCTCGCTGATTTTTCTCAAATCTTGGTTCCCGATGCTGTTTGGCGTGAAGTCAGCCGTCACCGACCACAAGCCTTGTTGTCGGCGAGTGTTTCTTTGTCGCTAGTAGCGACGACAACCGAGTTGTCTCAATCCTTGATTGAGACCGCGCGTCTCTTTGCTCTGCATCCTGGCGAGTTGCAGGCACTTCAAGTGGCTTTGCAACGACGAGCCGACATGCTCTTGACCGATGATATGGCAGCGCGACTTGCTGCCAAGCAACTGGCTCTTCCCGTGCATGGCACGATTGGAATTTTGCTTCGTTCGATTCGTCGAGGTCAGCAGACCGTTTCGCAAGTCGAGGAAGTCTTGCGGAACTTGCCCAATGTTTCGACGCTCCATGTCAAACAATTGTTGCTTGACGAAATTCTGGAAACTTTGAAAAGAATTTGAACCTCCGCTGGAGGGTATGGTAGTCATTCATGCTGCGTCAAAATTGCGATCACGAAGGAAGGGGTAAATTAACCACAGAGGCACGGGGAACACGGAGAAATGAACACCGGTGCCTGGACCTTTGTTTGGGTGGAATCTTTGTTTCGCTTGGGTGCTGTCGGCGTTCCTGCGGTTAACCGTTCTTGCTCTGAAAGAACTGTCGGTAGATAAACATAAATGCACCGAATAGAGTCCAGATTACTAGGGAATGAGTTTGCAGGATCGGTTTGCCCGCAAAATATTCCCATAGTGCGGTCAATCCCAGCATTAACACACGATAACAGCGGCAACCGCTTCATAGATTAGCCTGTTGGCGAGAGGTCGCAAACGGCGGGGAGCCGCGAGGGAATTGCCGGCCCTAGTGCACAGTCACAGCTAAAAGTTCGGGTTGGCTTGGTTCGGGAATTCGGGGAGACTTCCGATAACACGGAGGTATCCCATGAACAAGAAGTATATTGTGCGGTTGTCGGCGCAGGAACGCCGAACTTTGCGTGAGTT
>JBGTMM010000773.1:0-4512 GCA_041743635.1 Bythopirellula sp. | reverse complement strand
ACAGCGGCGGCCGCCTGGAAGCTTCGGGCCCAATCGGCGGCGGCGTGACCGTCAACCCCGGCGGGGTGTATGCACCCGGCGCGTCCCCCGGCACGAGCACTATCGGCGGACTGAATCTCATGAGCGGCTCAACCCTCGAGTACGAGCTCGGCGCCGCCGCCCGCGACCGCATCGTCGTCACCGGCAATGGCAACGTCACGCTCGGCGGCATTCTCAACATTTCGCTGCTCGATGGTTTCATTCCTGGAGAGCCTATGCATCTCTTCGAAGGCGCCATTGGCAGCGTTACTGGCGTCTTTTCGGCGGTGAACGCCCCGATCTTCAGCGGCCAAACGCTCGGGGTGGTCTACAGCGGCAACCAGGTGACGCTCGCGGTTGTCGACGCCGAATTTCAAGAAGCCGACTTCGACGAAGACGGTGACGTCGATGGCCGTGATTTTTTGCTCTGGCAGAGAGGTGGTTCGCCGACTCCGTTTAGCGCGGGTGATTTGGCCGATTGGCAAGGTAATTATGGCTTTCCTCCGCTCACGGCGTCGAGCAACGCCGTGCCCGAACCGGCAAGCGTGGGTTTGCTATTGAGTTTGATGACCACGGTTTTGGGTGGTCGCCCATTCACGCCGCGCTTATAAGGCCGTGTTTATAAGAAAGAGCACCGCGCAAAAAAAAGCGGGTCCCGGACGAGCCAAATACACATTGACTTGACGAATCAGTCAGGGGCAATTGCACCGACGCGCCACAGTTCGTCCGAGACCCCGCGGGCCAGTAAAATCGGGTTCGACGCGGGGTCAGCCGTGCCGAACTCGAAATCTCTATTTTGCAGATCATGTGCCGTTGGGGCGAGAAACCGCAAGCGAGGGTTCGGGTCGACTGCGTAACCATTGTTTATCAAAGTGATTAAGCCGAAATTGACAAGTTCCAGACAGAGTGAAAATTGAGTACGGAGGGCGCCGGCGAATGAAAAACACTCATTCAAAATAAGGCAGCCAGAGGCCGTTTGCGCGATAATGCCCTTCGCAAAGTCTCGTTTCAAGCCTGCCAGGCAAACTGTCTCATATCGAGAGTTTTGGTACGCAAGTCGTTTAATCATTGACTCTTACGTAGATGAAACGTGTTGTTCGAAGCAAAAGTCTCTGAGTTGGCCTAACTCAAAACGAGACATCATCCAAATAGCCGCCGGCGCGAGCCGGGGGGTTCTTTCCTAATCTTGATGCTCCACCAGCTTACGCTGGTGGCTATTTGCTCACTTTCCATATAACAACGGCAAACACCGACGCTGCGTAGTTCGTAAGCGCTAATGAGGCTATATTGCTCGAACTTCAATCGCCGTTATCGCTGACAGGAATTCCGTTGTGTCCAATTACCCCGCTCGCATCGGTCCCTATCAGTGCGGCCGCGATCAGCCGCTGCTGTGGATCGCCGGGCCGTGCGTGCTGGAAACGCGGGAATTGGCCCTCGAGATTGCCGAGGAACTGCAACGGGTGGCGCGGCTGCTGGACATCCAGTTAGTGTTCAAGGCGTCGTTCGACAAAGCGAATCGCACGAGCAGTGGCGCTTACCGCGGGCCAGGACTGAAAGACGGCTTGGAGATCCTGGCCGTAATCAGCCGGACCACGGGGCTACCCGTGACGACCGACATCCACGAGTCGATCCAAGCCGCAGCGGCGGGGGAAGTGTGCGAGCTGTTGCAAATTCCGGCGTTTCTCGCGCGGCAGACCGATCTGTTGATCGCCGCCGCGCGGACGGGTAAAGCCGTGAACGTAAAAAAGGCCCAGTTCATGGCCCCCGGCGACATGCAGTATGTCGTCAACAAACTGAGTGAAGCCGGTTGCCGCAATATTTTGCTCTGTGAACGGGGAACATTCTTCGGCTACGGCCGTTTGGTGAACGACATGCGGGCGATCCCCCAGATGCAGGCGCTCGGGGTGCCGGTGGTGTTTGACGCCACGCACAGTGTGCAAGAGCCGGGGGGACTCGGCGGCGCAACGGGTGGCAATCGCGCGATGGTCGAACCTTTGGCGCGGGCCGCGATGGTGCTGGGGGCGGAAGGTTTATTTTGCGAGACGCACCCCGATCCCGATCGCTCACCGAGCGACGGACCAAACATGATTCCTCTTGGCCAGATTGAAGACATGATGCGTCGGCTTGTCACCCTGCGGCAGGCCGCCGCCAACTTGATTGAGATTCCTTGTGAATAAACAAAACAATGTTTTCGTGGGCTTGGCCGTGGTAGTCGGAGCACTTGTAGCAACCATAAGTTGCAACGACGCGCCGCAACCCACCGCACGTCGCGCGGGTGGTCGTTCGTCCGCGGCGAGGCAAGATAGCTCGGCCGTGTTAATCGAGACGGTCGCCCAAACGCTCAACAATCTGCCGGCGGAAGTGGTACTCGACTTGGTGCCAGCCGTGCCAATTCTCGACGACTCGAAGAGCGCGAATCAACAGCCCGTGCTGGCCCTCCTCGGCGTGAATCCTCAAGACCCTGAAGGCGGGTTCAATTATCTTTCGATCCCCGCGGGCAATGGCAATTTTCGCGGCGTGAATGTCCAGCCGGGGGACATTGTCCGCTACTTCGTGAAGTACGACCTGGAAAGCGAGGAGCATGGTGGAGCGGGACAAGTCGGCTACATCGAAATTCGCGTGCGGCGGCTCGATACCAACAATCCCAACAACGCGCTTATTCTTGAAGGCGGGTTAAATGGCCCCGTCGAGGAACCGCATCGCATCGAAATTTGGCGATTCTCGGACCGACGTATGATTGATATTCAGATCCGGTTGGGCAACTACATTCGCAGCCGGCGGCCCGCGATTGCCTGGGAGCCCAGTCCCGACGAATCCGCGCTGGTGCAACTGGTGGATCGTGCCAACCAATGGTTCCGCAATTTTCAAGACAAAAACCTCGCTTGGAAGTCGTCACCCCTATTGGAAACTTTGCCGAAGGAATTGCGTAAGGCGGAATCGATCGCTCCGCAAATATCCTCCGCAGCGCTCCGCGATGGGCAATTCAATTTGGCCGAGGTGCGGTCGCTGCAGGAAGCGATTTGGCATCGCGACATTGCCGCTTGGGCGAAGGGAGATGCTTACGAAAAAGTGGAGATCGCTTCGGCTTTGTTTGATTGGACGATTCGCAACATCCAACTCGATGATCCCGCGCAGCCGGGCATCGTCCACCAACCGTGGCAAGCGCTGGTGTACGGGCATGGCACGGCCAAACATCGCGCCTGGATTTTTGCGGAGTTGTGTCGGCAACAGCAGATCGATGTGGCCATTCTTGCCTTCGGCGATAAATGGCTGACGGCCGTGGTGGCCGACGGTGAGCTTTTTCTGTTTGACACCAGTTTGGGCTTGCCGCTTCGTGGCGCTGACGCGAGCAAGGTGGCGACCCTCTCGGAAATAATTGCCGATCCGGAACTGCTGCGAAAGTATGACCTTGACGCCGAACATCCGTATCCGCTGGCCGCCGAGGACCTGCAGAATATTCGTGCACAAATTGTGGCCACGCCTTTGCAGTTTTCACGGCGGGCAGCGGCTTTGCAAAGCATGCTCGAAGGCGAGGATTTTGTTGTGCTCAGCGCCGACGTGGATCGCTTGGCAGAATCACTGAAATCGCTCAACGGTATTACGGCAGTCGAGTTGTGGCCCTTCCCCTACGAATCGCGACTGGCTGAGGAAACGATGAAACGTCCAGAGCGCGAACTGGCGGCGCAGCGGTTTTTAGTGTTTTCCAACACACCGCGATTGTGGAAGGCCCGCGTGCTGCAATTTCAGGGCGATAAACCGGTGCCCGTTGCCGAGCAGGATGACCCGCTTGCGCAACCGCGTCGTGGCCATTACCAAGCGACACAGTATTTTCAACACAGCGAAATTCGCTTGCCGGAGAATGTGCTCAAGCAACTCGACGATCTCAAGAAGTTGATGTACACTATGGCTAAGGCCGACGCGAGTTATTGGTTGGGGCTGTTGAGTTACGATTTGGGAAAATATCAGGTGGCCGAGGATTGGTTCCGCCGCCGCACGCTCGACGCTTTTCCCAACGGGTCATGGACAGCGGGGGCCACGTACAATCTGGCTCGTACGTTGCAAAAACTCGAGCGAACGGGTGAAGCGATCGCGCTCTTGGAAGCCGACGAGTCGCCGCAGCGCCATGGCAATCGTCTCTTGGCCCGCCAGTGGCAGGAAAGCGGCACTCCCACCGAGCCGGCTGAGGAGTGAGCATTTTCTTCTCATGCTGCCGTTGATCCAACGCCACTGGTTTCTGTTTGTGCTCGGCTTTGTGCTTGTCGCGGGCATGGCTTTCCCCGAGCAAAGTGCCCCCGTGGCGTTTGCGATTCCCATGGATTGGATCATCGCCGCTGTGCTCTTGGCGATGGCGTTGCCGCTCGAGCTCGGCTCAATGTGGAACGCGCTCCGCCAGCCTGGGCCGTCGTTGCTGGCCACATTCATCAGCTTTGTCCTCGTGCCGCTCTTGGCTTGGCCGATCAGTTTGATGTTTCAACCCGATTTGGCGGCGGGGAT
>JBGTMM010000772.1:0-7168 GCA_041743635.1 Bythopirellula sp. | reverse complement strand
CCGAGCCGGCAGAGACCGAATTGACCGAGGAAGAGCCTGCCGCGCCTGCTGCGGAATAAGTTTCGCGTGGCAGGGCGGCATATCACTACGGGGGTTATCGGGAAAAAGGGGGGGGCCATGTGCGTTGCCCTCGGTTATCCTGCGGCAAGTCGTTTCATATTCTTCTATGGAGTAGGCAGAATAAGGCCCTTACGCCGAAGTAGCACTAGCTTAATATTCTGGGCAGTGCAGGTTTTATCGATGAGCAAAAGCTGAGCTAATGTCATCGCTCATTTTTGTGTTACCAGATTGCCAGGCTAAGTATGTGCGCTTTGCATAGTTTAATGCCCCGCGTTAGCTGCTTCCCCGCGAAACTTACTCCTATAGACATACTGCTTGCGAATTATAGCCCGCTGGGGTCTCGCCACGCCGGTGTCAGTATCCGTCGGGTGGCACACGGCGATTCTAAAAACACATCGGAGCCTACTTGCCATCGAGTTTTGCTTATATTGCACCCCATTTATGACAAGCGATGTCTTTGAAGACCAAATCAACTTTCGTCGTTGCAACTTTGAGAATTAGCGGGCATATTGAAGAACCGGGCGTCAGCCAAGCCTGAATCATTCTGCCCTTCTCCTGGAGACTCATCCGATGGCACGCGGCCCAAGTTCTACGCGGCGAGATTTTCTGCGCAAGACGACCGTCGCCTCCGCGACGGCGTTGGCAGCGCCCTATTTCGTACCGGCGCATGTGCTGGGCGGACCGGCCGGCATCGCGCCCAGCGATAAGCTTGGCATCGGCGTCATTGGCACTGGCGGCATGGGCCAAGCTCATCTGGGCTGGATCACCAGCCAGCCCGACCTGGTGACGCGCGCCGTTTGCGATGTCGATCGGGGCCACTTGAAACAGGCCCTCGACATGGCCAAAGCGACGCAGAGCGGCAAAGAATGCGCAGGGTATGCGGACTTTCGTGAACTGCTGGCCCAGCCCGGCATCGACGCCGTCTGGGTGGCCACGCCCGATCATTGGCACGGGCTAATCACTGTCGCCGCGGCGCAGGCTGGCAAGGACATCTATTGTCAGAAGCCTCTCGCGAACTCGATCGCGGAGGGCCGCGCGATGGTCGATGCCGCCAAGATGCACGACCGCGTGCTGCAATGCGGCAGTCAAGAACGATCAGTCCCCACAGTTCGCTACGCATGCGAATTGGTTCGTAGCGGCAAACTGGGCGAAATAAAGACGATCCAGATTCACTTACCCTGCGATGACAAGCACCACGATGTGGTCCGCTCCCGGCAGGACACACTTGTGCCCGCGAAAGTGCCCAGCGAACTGGATTACAACTTTTGGCTAGGTCACACCGAGGAAGTTCCCTACGCCGACAACCGTTGCCACTTCTGGTGGCGATGTAATTCCCGCTACGGCGCTGGCGAGATGACCGACCGTGGAGCGCATGTCATCGACATCGCCCAACTGGCGCTGGACATGGACGAGAGCGGTCCCGTTGAGTATCAGGCCCAAGGCGTGCCGCTGCGGGGCGGGCTGTACGATGCGTACATGGATTTCACATTTGAAAACGTCTACGCGAATGGCGTGCGGATGATCGGCCACAAGACCGGTCCGCGGGGCATTCGGTTTGAAGGGACGGAGGGCTCGGTCTTTGTCCATATCCACGGCGGCAAGCTCGAAGCCGACCCCGTGTCGCTACTGGACATCGCCATCGGCGACAACGACGTACAACTTGGCCGAACTCCCGATCACCAACGCAACTTTGTTGATTGTGTGCGTTCGCGCGAAGTGCCTTTCGCCGGCGGCGAAATTGGCCACCGCACGGCCACTCTGTGCCAACTGAACGTCATCGCAATGCGCCTGGGTCGGACGCTCAAGTGGGATCCCATCGCCGAGCGGGTGATCGACGACGACGAAGCCAACGAGTACCTTTCGCCAAATATGCGCGCCCCGTGGGCGCTACCGTAGCGAAGGCTCTACCCGAGCAAGCCAGCGATGAGTTTGCCTCCGCCGGCGATTTTCATTGGCCGGCCATTGTTGGCCGTGAAATTCTTGTCGAGCGAAATACCCATCGTGTGGCAGACGGTCGACATCAAGTCTTCGGAACTGTAAGGCTCGGTGGTGACCTCGGTGCCGTCCGCGCTTGTGGCCCCGATGACTTTGCCCCCCGCGATGCCGCCGCCACCGGCGACGACGCTCCAACTGCGGGCCCAATGGTCGCGGCCCGCGTCGCCGTTGATCCGCGGCGTGCGGCCGAATTCGCCCATCCACAGCACCACCGTGTCAGCCAGCAAACCGCTGGCCGCCAAATCTTCTACCAGCGCACTCATCGCTTGATCCACCTCGGGGAGCTTTTGCTCGAGGCCGGTAAAGCAATTTTGGTGCAAATCCCACCCCCCGAAATTCACTTCCACAAACGGCACGCCTGTTTCCACCAACCGCCGCGCCATAAGGCAACTTCGCCCAAAGTTCGTGTTGCCGTAGCGCATCCGTGCTTTCTGCGGCTCGGTGTCGACGCGAAACGCCGTCATCTGTTTGCTCGTCAGCAGCGAATACGTTTTGTCGAGCACCTTGGCATGTTCGCCCGCCGCCGGTCCCCGCTCTTCCGCAATGAACCGGTCTTCGAGCGCCGCGAGCAATTTCATGCGGTCGTCCATCCGCTCGGCCGGCACGTTCATCTGGGCATTGCGCAATTGGCCGTTCGAGTCGACTTGGAACGGCGCGTAAGCCATCCCCAAGAACCCTGGCCCCTCGCTCGGCCCGCCGATGGAAATGAACGGGGGGATTTCCAGGTTCGCGATCTTGTCGGCGAGTTCATGCGCGATCACGGCCCCGTAGCTGGGGTGCTCGACACTGGGATTCGGCACGAAACCGGTGTGCATGTAATAGGTGCCCCGGTCGTGGTCCGCCTCGCGGGTGCTCATCGAGCGAACAATCGAGAGGTGCTGCATCTGCCCGGCGACCTGCGGCAGCAGCTCGTTGATTTGCCCCTCGCCCTTCGTGCTGATCGGCTTGAACGTGCCGCCGGTGGCCGTGCCGGGTTTCATGTCCCAAATATCAATCGACGGCGGGGCTCCTCCCATCCACAACAAGATGCACGACTTGTGATTCCGCTTGAGCGTGGCCGCGTTCGCCACGAGCGACTGGCCGAGCGAGAGCGCGGGGATCGCGAGCGTTGAAGCGCCCGCCAAGTGGGTGAGAAAATGCCGGCGATTCATGCCCCGCGGCGTCAGGAAAGGTGTCATTGGTTTGTCTCGTTAGTGATTGAACACGATAGACGCTGATAAACACGGATTTGATTTACAGGAGGGAGCAGAGGTCAGAGAAAACTGAGAAAAATGTAAAATGAAAAAAACGACAAATGAAAAATGAAAACGGAAGAGTTCTCTTACTTTTGCATTTTGCATTGAACATTTTGCATTTTTCATTCTTGCCTCCGCTTCCTCTGCTCCCTCCTGTAAACCCCTTCTTAATCTGTCTTAGGCATGGGAATACGGACTGACATGCTGACTAGTGCACCAAAATAAATTCGTTGCTATTCAGCACCGCCCACCACACATCCTCGAGCGTGCCGACCCCGTCGTCATCGCGCGTGGCCAGCAACTCGTTGCATAAATTCGCTTCTGGCTTCGTCGGCTGCCGACCTAGGGCCGCGCGGTACAGATAATTGATTTTCTCGCGATTGGAGAGCGCAGCGTCGTTTGCAATGCGATCCAAAAAGCTGCCGCTATCGGTGCTGCAAGCTCGCCGCACCAAATCGCCGTTCATCAGCGTGAGCACTTGTGGAATCGATCCGTTGAACGTCGTCGCCTCGGCATTGTCATCGGTGCCGAAAGCCGTGTCGAATTGCCGCAGCCAATCATCTTTCAGGTTCGTACGCTCTGCCTTCGCCACCGTGGCATCGGCGGCGGTCGCCACCAACAGCGAGTCAAACAATTGCTCGGGCAACATCTGCCGCACGTAAAACCGGCTGAATTGCGGCACAACGCCCTTGGTGGGATCATCGGCTTGGTTGCCGCTCGATTCGCGGCTACTCAAACCATAGGCGTCCGACAGCACCAGCCAACGCATCAGCCGCTTGAGGTCGAAGCCGCTATTGCGAAACGCGAGTCCCAACTCGTCGAGAAATTCTGGATGCGACACCGGATTGTGCGGGCCCATATCGTGGAATGGCCGTGTGAAGCCATAGCCGAAAAAGTAGGCCCATAGGCGGTTCACAAGCGCCTGATCGAATTCGCGCGCCTGGGTGACAAGCTCCACGAGTTCCCGCCTTCGGTCGACGTCTTCCAGATAACCGCTGTTGCCGCGCTCTGCCGTCGTGTTCGGATTACGCTCGGCGTACAGGTCCATTAATCGCGTGCCGTCGATGAACGCGGGATACGCCACCTGCATCTGGCCGTTGCGAAGCTCATAATAAATCGGTGCCGACACCTGCTGCGCCGCATCACGGTCGACCAATTGGCCGTCACGGTCCTCCAAATAAATCTCACCTCGATGATCGGCGTACAGCTCGCGGCCCTCGCCGGCGAAATCGCGGTTCACAATGCGGCCCATTCGCTCGGGGGTGTCTGTTTCGCGCTCGACATCGACGGCGGTTTGGCGAAAGAAAGCGTTGAGCTCCCAAAACTGGTTCTGCCGATTTTCGTTGAACGGGTGGTTGTGGCACTGGGTGCATTGCACGGCCGTGCCGAGAAAAATCTCCGCCGTCTTTGCCGTCGCCTGTACGCCATCGTCGGCCAGTTTCTCGATCAGAAAATTCACGGCGCCGTTGTAATCTTCGGCCTCGGGGGTCGCGCTTCCCGTGGCGGTGATCAGTTCCTCGGCCAATTTGTCGTACGGTTTGTTGGTCAAGAGCGCATCGGACAAATAATCGCGCATCCCTTCGCGGCTGGTGAGCGAACGCGGCAGGCGTCCGCCGGTGCGGCCAATGAGAGTGTTGCTCCACATCGCGGACCAGTGGTTCACATAGTCGGCCGTATACTCGGTGCCGAGTAGACGATCAACGAGCTTCACGCGCTTCACGTGAATCTGCTTGGTGGAACGCGCGGGATTGGCGGTGAAAGCGTCGAGTTCTTTCACGCTCGGCAAGCGACCCACGAGATCAAGATAAACCCGGCGACACCACTCGGCTTCCGTGGCAGGGGCGGCAGGTCGCAAGCCGTGTTCTTCCCAAGAACTGCGCAAGCGGGCGTTGATCGTGTCGATGATCTTCGCGTCAATGGTTTCGGCGGAAGTCTGGCACCGTGCTGGGTGTGTGAACAAAGCGGCGGAAACAAACAGCATCAGCCGGGCCGCGCTGAAGCGGCTTGAGGGAAACGCCGTGGGGATCGAGCGACCCATGTTGGCTGTCCGCTAAAAACTGTGTGAATTGAGTGCGACGTTGCTCATGCCGCTTCCCTCATGGTAACGGCTTACCACGTTTTGGACGTAGTAGTGGCTTGCAGCCACCAAATCACCGAGGGAAACCTAGCGGCCAGGAGCCACTCCGAACCATAAATATTTTGAGAATTGTTCTCAGCAGAGATAATAAACCGCCTTAAGCTGGCAAGAAAAGTGTATTCTAATCACACATGTGTATGATTTTAATACAGTATTAATAAAACAGGCGAGCCAGCAAGTTGACTAGTAGCTCGCTGACCCGCCCAGTAGATAGGACCCGAAGGGATTCGCTTCCGACGGCCCTGTGGGGAGGGTCAAGCCGACAGAAGTTGTTTTCCCCTGTTTATTTAGGTCCGCAATCGTAAGCCTCTTTTTCCAACCGACCCCGGTGAACAAGGTCTCTTCTCTGTTCCAGCCCCGAGTGTGTTCCAAGCACGTCAGGCTGTACGGCAGTGGGTAAGATTATTTGCAAAGGGTGTGCCAAAAGAAGGTGCGCCATTTCTCAGAGCGACTCTTGCCCTTTATCTATAGCCTGTCTATGATTTATCCATGGAACCCATCCAAGGCGATAAACTTCGCGGTCATCTCGAGATGTTAATCCTTTCCACGCTCGAACAGGGCGAGGCGCATGGACTCGAGATTGTCACCCGCTTGGAACAACGAGGCTGCGGACTGCTGAAGTTAAAAGAGGGTTCGCTCTACCCGGCGCTCTACCGTTTGGAAGCGGCGGGGGAAGTGAAAGCCGCCTGGGAGGAAGGGGATCACGGCCGACGCGGCGCTCGACGGCGGATTTATCAACTCACCTCCAAAGGGAGCCGCAAGCTCGCTTTGGGGCGCGGCGAATGGCAAACCTTTGTTACGACCCTCAGCGGCATCCTGGGAGCCCCCGCATGAACGATTTTTCCTATCACCGATTGGAATCGCTCGTCGACCTTGCCGTCCGGCCCGTGTGGGCGAGCCCGCGCTGCAAGCGCATGATGCGCGAAGAACTGCTGGCACACCTAGTGGCAGTCCATGCCGAAGAATTCGAGAAGTCAGGTGACGAGCAAGCCGCCCTGGAGATAACGCTCGGCAGATTTGGTGCTGCCGACGAGTTGGGCCATGAGTTGCAAGTGTCACTCCCTGTAAGAAAGCGGGGGTTTCATCTTTTTGAAAAGGAGACTCTCATGTCACGTTGGCTGTGGTTTGTGGCGGTGCTGGCGATTTTCGTGGGCCCCGGTCTTGTGATGCCGGCGATTGCGCACCTTAATCAAGCGGGTACCTTGCCACTCTTGCCCTTGGCAATCGGTATATTGATTACGTTGGCTGGCATAGGCCTGGCGGGCTATGGACTCAAGCAACGATTTGCGCGGATTTCATAGCGCGTCCGAGCACTTTTCAAGAGGCAACAAGATGTTCGAGTATGAAGAGCCCCTCAGTGGCATGCTCGCCGAAATTCGGCTCTCGCAAATGAAAGTTGTCGAACGGGCGGTGCGACCCGTGCAAGCGAACATTGCTCGCAAGCGCAAGATGCGCGACGAACTATTCGCTCATTTATCGGCAATCTACGACGAAGAATTCGCCAACCACAACGATCCCGTGGCTGCCGTGAATGCCGCAGGCCAACGCTTCGGCAATCCAACAGAGCTCGCCGCCGAACTACAGGGTACGGTTCCGCGAGGTGAGCGTTGGGAATATCAATTCGAATCGTGTTTCGGTTGGCACGCACCGGAAACAGCAGTCAACTGGATGAGTCGCGTGGCGGTTCAATTAACTTTACTGATGTTTTGCACGTGCCTGCTTGTGGCATTTATTGCCTTGG
>JBGTMM010000771.1:0-8353 GCA_041743635.1 Bythopirellula sp. | reverse complement strand
ATGCGATTTGTACACTTGGATCGCTCGCGGCACGCGGATCGTGCTGGCCGAAAATCGCGACACGATTCTCAGGGATTGCCAACTTGTGCAACCCACGGTGCTTAACGGCGTGCCATATTTTTATCAGAAAGTCGCGCAATCGCTCCACGCCTCTGGTAAGTCGCAACAAACGGGGGCCTTGTTGGCCTTGCTGGGCGGAAAAGTGCGGCTCTGCTTTTGTGGTGGGGCGGCGGTCGCGCCCGAAGTCGAAAAGCTGTTTGCCGAACAAGGCTTGCCACTGCTCTCGGGATACGGACTCACCGAGGCGGCACCCGTCATTTCGGCGACTAGCATGGCAAATTACAGTGTGGGGAGCGTGGGCCGGCCGCTTCGCGACGTGGAAGTTCGTTTGGCGGCAGACGGCGAAATTCTGGTTCGCGGCCCCAATGTGATGCTCGGCTACTGGCGGGACGAAGCGGCCACAAAGGAAACCATTGTCGACGGCTGGCTCCACACGGGCGATCTGGGCGAGTTTGATGCCGACGGCAATTTGCGAATCGTTGGGCGCCGCAAGGAAATTTTCGCGCTTTCCACTGGCAAGAAAGTCTGCCCCAGTGCCGTCGAACAACGGCTTGCCGGTTCTCCCTATGTCGAAACGGCTTGCGTCGTCGGGGATGGCCGCAGCCATTTGGCGGCGCTGATCGTGCCCAACCCGCAAGCGCTCAAAAAGTTTATCCGTGAGAATCGGCTCTGGGTTTGGTCCAAGCGACGGGCGGTAACGCACCCCAAGGTGCGCGCATTGTACCGTGCCGAAATCGACCACGTGCTGGCCGACGCCGCCCACGAAGAGCACGTCGGCCCGTTCGCGATTTTAACGCGGAATTTCTCGCTGGAAACGGGCGAAGTCACCGCGAAGTTTAGCTTGCGGCGCGAGGTGATCGCGAAGAACTTTGCCGATGATATCGAGGCAATGTACGGGTAGGTGTCCTCCCGAGGGAGGCTTGCCGACCGAGAGATCTGGTTTGAAATAATTGAGGGTGTCCGGCATTTAATGTATCCAGCCCCCGGCTTTGACGGGGGTTTTGATAACATGAATCACTTGCAGGGCAATCCATCGGCAGACCCCGGCAAAGCCGTGGGTCTGCCTCAAGTGCTAAGCTCCTTTCGGAATGACAGATCACCCGTGCTCTCAGGATCGGCTCAACCGCTACCATCCCTACGCGGAAAACCTCGGCTTTTGACCCCTCGGTAGGGGCAACCTATATACCGTTGGGGAAATATCGCTCGACAACAACGCGACCTCTCACCGAGAGGCCGTCCGCGATTCCCGTTTGCACAGACGATTAGCATCGGCAACTTTGCTCATGGAAGAACCAGCACCAGACGCGCCCTCCGCGGAAAACCGGTCACTCAAGACCGCCGCGACGCTGCGCGCGTTGCGCGATAGCTTGGGCGCGAAACTGGAAAGGCAGCGCCGCCGGATCAGCGATCTCGAAACCGATCTGACGGCCCGCGTGCTGCACATTGCCGAGGAGCTGGCACAGGAACAAGCCGCCGAGTGGCAAGCCGATGTGGCGCTCCACGAAGACCACTTGCGTAAAGTGCGCGGGTCACTTGCCGAGCGCGACGCGGCCATCGCCAAGCTCGAGCGCCAGCTCTCCAACGCCGAGTTAAGCCACCTGCGGTTGTCGGCCGAGCTGGCCGAATCGCGTTCGGCGATTGATTCCGTGCGCGTTCAAGAATGCCAAGCCTGCGGCAAGCTGCGCGGGGAATTGGCGGCTGCCCAGGAACAGGCGACGCACTCAGATACCAAGCTTCAAGACCTCCAAACAAAAGTCGGACAACTTTCGCAAGAATTGGCCCAGTCGAAAGCGGCCGCTCAAGCACTGCTTGCCGAGCAGACGAGCGGCGAAAGTGTGCTGGCTGAAACGCAATTTGCCGTCGAGCAAACCCAAAAGTTGCTTGATGAAACGCTCGCTGAACTGGAAGCCTCCGAAGAACGCGAAAACCTGGCAGCTGAACGTGTCGCGGAGTTGCTTGTCCAAATCGACCAACTTGCCGAAGAGCTCGCCGAAGCGCGTGATGCCGAGTCGAAATTGCGCGCTCAACATTTCGCCGATGATAACGCGATGGCGGAATCGCAATTAGCCGCCGATCGCGATAACCAGTTGCTCCGCGCGCAGCTGGCCGAAGTCGCCGCCGCACGGGATGATTTCGCTGAGCAACTCGCGCAAGTCCGCGCCGAGGTCACGGCACGGGAAGAATTGTCTGCGAACGAGCACTCCTGGCTAGAAAAAGAGTTTGAAGCCGCGGAGCAGGGCCGCAAGCAATTGGCCACCGAGTTTGAGCAGTTGCTCAAGCAACACAAGCTGGCCGAACAGGCGCTCGCAGTCGCCCAATTGCAGAACGACCAAGCAGTCGCTTTGCTGCAGAAAGCCGAAGACAGGATTCACGAACTCACCAGTTCGACCGAACACGAAGAAGCATTGGAACAAGCTCGGCGAAAGTTTGAGCTGGCGCTGGCCGACGCCCAAAAGCTCAAACGCGACAACGCCGAATTGCAAGCGGAACTTGCCCAGCGACCTGAAAAATCCGCGGCCGAATCGCCGGAGCTGGTCAGCTTGCGCGTGGAACGCGATGCCCTCGCCGCGCGAGTGGCCGAATTGGAAGCCACGCCCGTGCAAGTGGTCAATGAGAATGCCGAGCAAAGGATGTCCGACCTGCAGCGACGGTTCGAACTGGCGGTGGAGGACCTGCGGCATCTCAAGCAAGAGAACGCGCAGCTTCAAGAAAAACTGTCGAAAGCACCACAGGGGGTTGGATTATCCTCGCATGGCCACGGCACCGCGATGGATTGGCAATCGCAAAAGGCCCGCTTGCTCGCGACGTTGGAGTCGGAGGATGCCGAAGGAGAAACTGCCGAGCGTCGCCAAGAGCGGACGACCATCGAGGGCACGATCTCGATCACCGACCGCGTGGTCGCCGACAAGGATCGGGAGATTGCCGAGCTGCGTGCCCAAGTGGTCGACCAGTCCTTTGCCGTGGTGGAAGAATTTTCCGCCCAGAGTGAGATGCTCGACAAGGACGAACTTATCGCCGCCGAACGGAGCAAGCTCACACAGCTTCAGCAAGAATTGCACGAGAAGATGCGCACCGCGGAAATGGAAATGTCAATTCAGCGGGCGACATTGGCACGCAAGGAAGCTGAGATCGAGCAGAAACTCCAAGCGGCCCAGCAAGCGGCCGCCGATGCACCCGTCGGGCCCGATGGCAAACCTCGGCGGAAATGGCTCTCAGCCCTGGGGCTGCGCGATGACGGCGAAAAGTAGGCCCGTTATTCGACGGTCGTTTGCTCGAGCATGTAGATCGCCCGGGTCGTGCCGTCCAAGTCGGTGAACTCATCGAACTTGAACACCCCTTCCACCGCGATGGGCCGGATGGAAAACTCGGCCGTTTTGTCGGGGTGCATCTGCACGCGAATGCAATCAAACAGCGCGGCCCCGGGTCCAAAGCAGCATTCTTGATTGTCGCGCACGAGCACAAACCCCGTCAGACCGCGGCGTTTGAGCGTGGGATACATGTAGCCGCGGATGCGAATCCGCTGGCCGAACAAATCTTCGATTTTCGGCGTGAGCAGCGACCGCTTAAAGGGATCGTCGAGCTCCATCTCAAACTTGATATCGTCGAAGGTGGCTTCCACGGTTTGTGTATTGCTCACCGCGCGAACCGGCTGACGATCCGACGCGGTGGCCACGACTGGCGCGGAATCGCAGCCCGCCAGCGGCGAGAGCAACAGTGCTAACAGGATGGCTTGGCGCGTGGTCATCGCACGTAGTCGGCTTTGATGTAATAGACGGGGGCCTGCGATCCGGAGAGCAAATTCTGCGGCTGTAAATGGAGCGTCCCGGCAATCCGAAACAAGCCCGACTTGTAGTCGGTCGTGAGTTTATCGTCAAAATCGACGAGCACTTGGTCGTAATATTTCACGTTCGACAAATCACCGAAGCAACATTGATTGTTGTCCCGCACCAGCAAAAAGCGGCGGACATTGCGCGTCACGGGGCTGGAATCCTGACGAAAATAGCCCTTAATAAACACACGCTGGCCGTTGAGTGCTTGCACGTCTTTGGGAATCCCAATGCCAGCACGTTCGTCCTGTTCGCTGGGTCGCAATTCATAAAAGGAGGTCCGCGTGGCCCCCGCAGGGACTTCGGTCGCATGGACGTATCCGGCAAAACTCAAGCCCCCCAGCAGGCCCACGAGCGAGAGCACAATGCCGCCCACCGCGAACTTGCGGCCACTGAGTTGGTCGGGCGCGAGGCGAATCGCCGCGAGCGAACGCATCCCCAGGACCACGCCGATGAGCGGAATCGGGAAGAGCATGAGCGCCGACTCAAAGCTGTCGCGAGCCGCCACGATTGTTAACAGCGACAACACGCCAAAAATCACCGAGGCGACTGCGCTGGTGCTAAAAGCGCGGTATTCAAACGGCGCGGTTTCGTTCGAGATCGCGGCGGGATAATCGGTAACTGCTTCTGAAAATGCCATGGCTTATGAGTTCTACAGAGCCAAGTTGAAAGGAAAAAAACCGCTGATGAACGCTGATGGGACTTGGGAAAAATCGGTGTCTACTCGCTTAGTCGTGCGTCATGTATGCCATCACAACACAACAGCTTTATTCATTGAAACTTATTAGCGCAAATCGGCGTCAATTAGCGGTTTTTCTTATGTCGTCGGCGATTGGGGGGGGTTGGTGTGGCCTCCGCGGAGCATGACGGCGAACAATCCCATCAACAAAATTCCTACGGCAATTGGCACAAAAATGATCGTTGTTCGGCTGGGGGCGGCCAGAATCACGGGGGTTGGCGTGAAAGATTTCTTGGCGGAATTTTTCGCCGCCGTGGCTGCGGCAGATTCGGCTTTCGTCCCATTCACGGTTAATTTCTCGGCGGCAGCCCTCGCGGCACCGCCACCACCACTCGGCATCAGGCCAAATGAAAGATAACTGCGGGCCCGTTTCACCCCTTCTGGGTCAAGCTCCTCCACTTCGGCAATCGCCGCGGTGGCCTTCTCGCCAACCGCGCCTGGTTGCTCGGCTGCGGTGAGCAAGTACGACACCACCGGTTGACGGATCCAACCATCCTCGTCAGAAGCTTTGAATTTCTCGACTAACCGATCCATGATTTCCCAATCTTCCCACCGCGTGAGATCGGGAATTACCTGGTCGGCGATTTCTTCATTATCCAAGAGCAAGCGCAGCGACTCCACCAACCGCTCGCGTGGGATTTCCGACGATTCCTCACCGTGAAAACGCAGGGCCATGATCGCCGAATACTGCTGAGTGTATTCGGCCTGCGGGTTCTTCAAGAAACGTTCTTCAACGAGCGCCAAACCCTCGGGGCCTTTGAGCTTCAAGTAAGCCGCGATCAGGGCGTCGAGGCATTGCTGCTTCACGCGGACGTCGGCATGAACCAATTCATCGACTAAGGGCGCGCCGATCGCCGAGCCGCCCAAGCCCATCACGCCGATCAAAGCGGCGATTCCGGGACGCAGTGTTTCGTAGTTGTATTTGAGCAATTCTTCGAGCATCACCACGTCTTCGAGCGTGCCGCAAACGCCGAGCATCGTCAGATACAACCTGCGACGAGTGGGACCAATTTGCGAATCCGTGATCCACTCGACCAACTGCTGCCGATCGAGCGAATCCTTCAAGTTGATCAAATCTTCGTAGGGTGCCCGAGCGAATTCGTCGTAGCCATCCTGTGCCAGCAGCGGGTCGCTGTCCTCCAGATAATTCATGAAGAAGCGGAGCCGCTCCGGGCCGCTCGCGGGAACCTGCGGCAACTGTTTGGCGTAGTCCACGCCGCGGGGCGTCATGGGCAGCGGCGTGCCCCAATCGATTTGATCACCCATCATACCTTGGATCAAAAATTGCTTGTCGGCGGCATCCTCGCCAAAATAAACCGCCTCGATAATGTCGCCCGGCTGGAAGTCGCCGCGAATCACTTCGACGATCTTAAACTTGGCTCCTTTGTAGGGGCCGGTTTCATCCTCCTCGAACGGGTCTTCCGGCGTGGCAGGTTTGACGGGCTCTTCCAACACGGCGATCACCGCGGCATCGGCCCCCGCGAGTTCTTCGCTTAAGGTCTGTTGGCCCGCCGGATCGCAGAAAGGACAGGCCCACGCGTTTTGCGAATCGCTAAACACCAGCAAATACGCCAGCGCAATGAGAGCAGCTCTGCCTAACCACGATTTGGAATTTCGCTTGCCCATAACTCTTGCCACCTAAGATATTCGTAAACCTTATTGTACCGCTCGGAGTGGCCAGCGAACACTCAGGCGTCTCGATCCGCCAGGGAACTAAAATTAGTTGCTAGCCGCGGGTAGCAGCCCGCGGTTTCGAGGGGTTCACCGCCGGCTGCCGCCTACGGCTAAGATTGTTTTAACGCCCCCCACCCAAAATGCGGCCCACGTCGGTACGATAGGCCGTCAGGGCTGGCAAAAACCCGACCAACGACGCGAATACCACCAAGCCGGGAATCAGCAAACTTTCCTGCCAATTGAAGTTCCAAAAACGCAGGGAGATACCCGTATGGGCCTCGACAAGCGGTCCGGCCAAGCCCAACACGGCATGGCCCAGAAACACACCGGCAAGTCCCCCCAAGAGCGACAGCAAAATCGACTCGACCAAAATAATGCCCATCACCGCCGAGCGGCTCGCGCCCAGGGCCCGCATCACGGCGATGTCATGCGAGCGCTCGCTCATCGAGTTGTAAATGCTCACCAAAATGCTGATCCCCGCCACGATGATGATCAACACCGTCAGCACGAATAGCACAATTCGCACTGGGCCGATAATGTTTTCCAACAGTCGTCTGACCACGCCGCCGGGCGAGACGGCCTGCGCCACGCGGTCTTTCCCCTTGTTGATCTTGGAATCCAAAATCATCGGGCCGAAGGAATCTTTGCAGACCACCAAGATCGAAGTCACTTCGCGCTGCGCTTCGGGCAGC
This sequence comes from Bythopirellula sp., assembly GCA_041743635.1. Taxonomy (GTDB): domain Bacteria; phylum Planctomycetota; class Planctomycetia; order Pirellulales; family Lacipirellulaceae; genus Bythopirellula. The sequence continues at coordinate 1,361 of JBGTMM010000771.1, read as the reverse complement.
GGCTCCATGCCGTAGTTCGGATCGTTCGGATCAATCGTCGCGGCATGGGACTCGTCCTGGCGAAGCTTATCGATGGAAACATGCGTATGCTCACCGTCTTCGGGCGTGAGCGCGTGACCTTCGAGCAAATAAAAACCTTCGACGTTGATAAACATCGCGCGGTCGTTGGCCGTGCCGGTGGGGGCCAAGATGCCGACCACCGTGAAGCCGGTGTGCTTGTCGCCCTCGGCACTCATGCCGTGGGTGGGTTGAAACTTGTCGCCAACTTTGAGGCCCGTCTTGCGGGCGGTCACCGAGCCGATCACCGCTTCGAAGAAGTGGTCGCTCTGAAAATTGCGGCCTGCTTGGAAGCTGTACTTCTTGTCGCTGCCGTCCTCGTTCGCCCCGTAAGCAATCTTGTCGAACAACTCGGGCGTAGTGGCCACGACGCGAAACTGCCGATCGCCGGCCACATAGCTGTCGCCCAAACAATACGGCACGGCCACCGCCGTGTAGGGGGCAAATTCTCCCTCGGTGAACTTTTCGTAGTAGCTGTAGGGAATCGGATAGAGCGGCCGGCCGAGGTGAAACACGGTTGTCATCACCAATTGCAGATCGCCCCCCTTGCTGCCGCCAACGATGAGGTGATAGCCCTGGGCATCATTGGAAAACTGTTCGACCGTGACGTCGTGGATCACGATCACCAGAATCATGAGCGCCACTCCGAGCGCCATCGACAACCCGGTAAGCGACGAGGCGAGGGCTCGTTGCTTGATATTTCGCCAAGCGATTTTCCAAAAGCTCATAAAGGTTCCACTCGTGCGGACTGGTCACTTAAGTGACCAGTCCATCAGTGCGCAGTCACCAATCCCAACGCCCGGTTCACGTTTTCCAAATACTCAATCCGCGTGAACTGGTCCGCGACTTCGGAGCTATGCGTCACCAGCAGCATCGCAATTTTCTCGCGGTCGCAGGCATCGCGCAACAGGTCAATCACTTGCTGTTGATGGGCCGGATCGACGTTGGCGGTCGGTTCATCAGCCAGCAACAGCGCCGGCTTATTGGCAAGTGCCCTCGCCACGGCCACGCGCTGTTGTTCGCCCACCGACAGCGCTGCGGGTTTGTGATCCAGCCGATGCCCAAGGCCGACGTTGCGCAGCAATTGTTCCGCGCGCCCCGCATCGGGCTTTTGCCCCGTGAACGACATCCCCAGCATCACATTTTCCAGCGCCGTGAATGCCGGCAGCAGGTTAAATGTTTGGAACACGAACCCGATGTATCGAGCGCGAAACCGATCCCGCGAAACTTCCGGCAGCTTTACGATATCAGTGTTGTTGATCTTAATGCTCCCCGAATCAACGGTGGTCATCCCGGCGATGCAG
>JBGTMM010000770.1:0-4885 GCA_041743635.1 Bythopirellula sp. | reverse complement strand
TGCACCGCGGAGGCATCGGCCAAATATTCCCGCTGCCGCGACACGGCGGCCTTAATGAGATTTCCGAATACCGTCCCCAACAGGCCGAGAAACATCAGCGAGAGACCACCAGCGAGCAAGTACAAGCCAGCATCGTTTTTACGACGGCCGCCACCACGCGCCGCGATGTTGAACAGCATCCGGCCAATCAGCCCCATGAGCAGAATTCCGTGCAACACGCCGATCAGTCGGATGTTGAGCCGCATGTCGCCGTTGAGAATGTGGCTGAATTCGTGGGCCACGACCCCTTGCAGTTGTTCGCGAGTGAGTTGCTCGGCCGTGCCGCGCGTGACCGCCACGACCGCATCGCTGGGGGAATATCCAGCAGCGAAAGCGTTGATCGCCTCTTCATTCTTGAGCAAATAAATCGGCGGCACCGGCACTCCTGACGCCAGAGCCATTTCCTCCACGACATTCACGAGCCGCCGTTCCACGAGATCGGTTGTATTTTGCGGGACACGATAGCCACCGAGATTCTCAGCAACGGTCGTGCCACCTCCTCGAAGCTGCGCGACTTTGAACAAGCTCCCCGCACTGATGAGAGCCAATGTTCCGGCGCTTGCTCCGAACGGAATCGTCCAAGGATCAAGGGGGACGTAGGGATTATTGAGCTCAAAGCCTTCCTGCACTTGACGGCCATAGCTCACGGCAGCCAATGTGCCAAAAAACACCCCCGCCACAATGCAAATCACCGAGATCGTGAACACCACCACCAGCCACTTGGTCGTGCGGCGCGAGTCGGCTTGACGCTGAAAGAAATCGGTGGACATAGAATTCAATGCCCAATGTCCAATGACCGAATGACCAATAAGCTAGACCATATCGTCTTCATTGGTCATTGGTCATTTACTGTTTGGGCCCAATCCGTAAATGGATTGAATTGGTGAAAGGCAACCGAGGTCACGAGAAGGAAACTTTCGGCGCTTCGGCGATGGCCGCGCTGTCGGCGAACTCCAACATTTCCGCATCGCGGTTGTGGCCAAACATGTTGGCGAAAAACACCGGCGGGAACGATTGACGATAAGTGTTGTAGGACATCACCGAGTCGTTGTAGGCTTGCCGGGCAAAGGCCACGCGGTTCTCCGTCGAGGTCAGTTCCTCGGTAAGCTGGGCCATGTTCTGGTTGGCCTTAAGATCGGGATAAGCCTCTGAGAGGGCGAACAATCGTCCCAGCGTGCTGCCAAGCGCTCCTTCCGCGGCGGCGAGTTCCTGCATCGCCTTGGGATCCCCTGGCGAGGCGGCAGCAACCTGCAATCCGCTGGAGGCCCGGTTGCGGGCGTTGATGACCGCTTCGAGGGTCCCTTTTTCGTGGGACATATAGCCTTTGACGGTCTCCACCAAATTGGGAATGAGGTCGTAGCGTCGCTTGAGTTGCACTTCGATCTGCGCGAACGCATTTTCCAACCGATTCCGCAGCGCGACCAATTGGTTGTAGATGGCGACGCCATAGAACAACAGCAGCAGGCCGATGCCAACGATGATTCCCAAAATTGCCCACACGGACATACGAGTCTCCTTGCGAATAGTAACCGAACTGGGTGCAGTCAAGACAGCCGTCAGCCTACCCTGTTGCGGGCTGAATGCAATCCTTTTAGGCAATTCGCTGGCGCGAGACAGATCTTGTCGGCTTTAGCCGGATCGCCACGCGATCCGGGATTACCTGGTCCCGTCAGTCTCGAAATTTGCCGTTATCCTGACCCGCGCGTTGCTATCGCCGTTGCTTCAGATAGTACGAAGCAGCGAAGTCTTCAACTTGCTTGGAACGTCAACGGGAATGAACCATTCCGTTGGATACAGATAATCTTCGCCACTTTCATCAATGATCCGGAGGTCGCCTTCTTGCTCGGCGTCTGTATCCGCAAGTACACAATAGATTTTGTGCAGTTCCAAAGAAGCAGGATACTCGGAGTTATTGACGCATACGACGAATATGGGCTCGGGGCGGAGCTTCTTCCGGCTAGTCGAGGTATCGTTTGCGCTTGATTTCTTTTTTGCCATGCCGTGAGCCTCATACCAGTGTAGTTCAGCCTTGCGAATGCGGCCACTGTGTAGCCGCACTAACGCAACACCTTTAAGTTTACGCCATCGACCCTTGCCATACAATTTTCGTAGGCGGGGCAACTCCCGGACAGAGGTGCCCGCCACGATGGTCTCAATATCGGTAATGTCGCCGACTATTTTGAAGTTCATCGGTCAACATTAGTCCTGGTGTAAGCTGCTGCGAAGCTCATTGTCCCTCACTCGGGTCCCGCGCCCGTTCGATGTAGTACCCGGTCCGCGTATCGACCCGCAGCCAATCGCCGATGTTGATAAACGCCGGGGCGAGAATCTCGGCTCCCGTTTCGAGCTTCACCGGCTTCGACACGCCCGTGGCCGTGTTTCCCTTGACGGCTGGTTCGCAGTATTCCACCTTCAAGACGACGTGGTTGGGCAGGGTGGCCCCGATCGGATTGTTGTCGAACACGACCAGTTGACATTCCATTCCTTCCTTGAGGAACTTGGCTTCATCGCCGATCTGCTCACCGGTGAGCTCGTATTGCTCGTAGTCGTCGGACTTCATGAAGATGTAGCCTTCGCCTTGCTTGTAGAGAAACTGGGCGCTGAACTCCGACACATCCGCCGCCTCGACCGTCTGGCCGGCCCGATAGGTCTTGTCGGTGAGAGTCCCGCGGATGAGATTTTTCAGTTTGCATTCATAAAGGGCGTTCCCCTTGCCGGGCTTGCGGAAATTCATTTCCACCATCTGAAAAGGGACGCCATCGATCTGAATCTTAAGTCCTTTGCGGAATTCGTTCGTATTGTACGTGGGCACGGTATCTTCCTATATAACTTCGCGGTATTTTAGGTTTGTCGATGAAATATGATAGCCGCAGTCGGAAGACGGCGGCACAGCCGTTACGAGTAAGATGGCCATTCTAGCCACTCCAATACGATCTGTCCGCCCCGTCTCAGCCCCTGCCGAGGAAGCGACTTGGCAGGCCGAAATTCGGCTCGCCGTGCGAGATGCCGCTGAGCTGTGCAGACGTTTGGGGTTACCAGCGGAACACGCTCGCCAGGCGTCGACTGGGGCAGGCGATTTTCCCGTCTTCGTCCCGCCAAGCTACCTCGCACGCATCAGGCAGGGCGATCCCAACGACCCACTCTTGCTGCAAGTGTTGCCGCTAGCTCAGGAAGGCGACATTGTTGCGGGTTTCACTGCCGATCCCGTGGGCGACTCCGCCGCCGCAATACGCCCCGGAGTCTTGCAGAAGTACACCGGCCGCGCGCTCCTCATTACAACCGGTGCCTGCGCGGTCCATTGCCGCTACTGTTTTCGTCGTCACTTTCCCTACGAAGAAGCTCCGCACAGCACGGCGGCTTGGGACGCAGCGCTCGCCGCAATTGCAGGCGATGAATCCATCACGGAAGTGATCCTCAGCGGCGGCGATCCGTTAATGCTCGTCGATTCACGGCTCGCAAAGCTCGTGGAAAAAATCGCCGCGATCCCGCAGGTAATTCGGTTACGAATCCACACGCGGCTCCCAATCGTCGTGCCCGCCCGAGTGACCGACGAACTAATCGCTTGGCTCACCGGCACGCGGCTCACGCCGGTGATGGTGATCCATGCGAATCATGCCCAGGAACTTAGCGACGACGTGGCTCAGGCTCTCCAAAAACTTTGCCGCGCTGGTGTAATGCTCCTCAATCAAGCCGTGCTCTTGCGAGGAGTGAACGACTCGGTTGCCGCCCAGCAATCGCTCAGCGAACGACTCGTCGAGTTGAGGATCGTGCCCTACTATTTGCATCAACTCGACCGGGTGGCGGGAGCGGCGCATTTTGAGGTGCCGATTGAAAAAGGCCGACGAATTATTGCGGAGTTGCGTAAACGTTTACCGGGCTACATGGTGCCGTGTTACGTGCAAGAAATTGCTGGCCAAATTAGTAAAACAATTCTATTTTGAACAGGAGGTAGCAGAGGGAGCGGAGAAGAGACAAGAATGAAAAGTGCAAATGAGAGAATGTAAATTTGATGGTAGCGATCGCCTCAATGCCATTTTGCCTTTGTCATTTATCATTTTGCAATTTGCATTCCCTCCTGTAAATAATCTTATGTCCCAAATCAGCATCTACGACACCATCGGCTTGGAGCGATTGCAGCGCGAGTTGCGGATCGATCCCAAACGGCTGCGCAAGCTGCGAAACTCTCTCTTCAAACATTTTGACGGCGACGAACTAGCGCTCGCGGAGTTTCCTGCGCACGGACAAATCGCGCTGCATCCACTCACCCTCGATTCGCGCCACGATTCGCAGCTCGATGGAGCAACGAAACTTTTGTTCCGCACCGTGACGGGCATGCTCATTGAGTCGGTCATCCTGCGGATTGCCACGGGTCGTACGACGCTCTGCGTTTCGAGCCAAGTCGGTTGTGCCGCCGCGTGTGATTTTTGTGCGACCGGCAAAATGGGGATCGCCCAGAATCTTTCGTCCGCGGAGATCTGCGATCAGGTCTTGCAAGCCGGCCAACTCTTGGCACCCGAGGGCCGTTCCATGCGTAACATCGTGTTCATGGGGATGGGCGAGCCGTTTCATAATGAAGAAAACTTGTACGCCGCTTTTGAACTCTTGACCACTCCGCAAGCCTTCCATTTTTCGCCCGCCAAGATTCTCGTTTCCACTGTCGGTATTCCCGACGCGATGCTCCGCTGTGTGCGGAGATTTCCCCAAGTTAATCTCGCGCTGAGTTTGCTCAGCGTGCGTCAGGAGACGCGCGAGAGGCTAATTCCACTCGCCAAACGGTATTCGATCGATCAACTGCAAATCGCGTTGAGACAGATAAACACACTGCAATCAAAACCCGTGATGATAG
>JBGTMM010000769.1:0-5250 GCA_041743635.1 Bythopirellula sp. | reverse complement strand
GCTAACGCCCACCGCTCGCCTGTTCGGTAGCCGCGACTCAACGAGTCGCCGGTCCCAGCGGTTCGTTGAACCGCGGCTGTTCCGAACAGCTCTGCTTTTCCCCGGGGAATTTGCTAGGTACACTGGAAAGAAGGCGGCGTTATTGGCACTTTCAATCCCAGTGTGTATCTATGCCCGAGTTGGTTGAGCCCATTGATGATCTGCGCATTGAGCTGGAGCGTCTCCGCCAGAGCGAGGGCCAGCTCCAAGAGCGCCAAAATATACTCTTGCGATTGGCCCTTTCGCAGCAGAATCCCGCTCAGTCGTTCGATGCCAAGTTGCGCGCATTCACCCAGGAAGTCGGCAATTTCCTGCAGGTCGAACGCACAAGTCTTTGGTTTCTCGACCGCGGTAATACGGCTTTGCGTTGTCTGAACCTTTACGTGCGCAGCGACAATCAGCATTTTTCGGGCCAGGAACTGCCCACGAAAGAGTTTCCCCGCTACCTTAACTTTCTCGCTCAGGAGGAAATTATCGCGGCGGACTACGCCCGTACCGACGTTCAAACCGAGGAATTTGTCAACGACTATCTCGCAAAATACGGTATTACTTCGCTGCTCGACACGCCACTTCGAGTCGGTGATCGCCTGCGGAGTGTTTTATGCTGCGAGCACGTCGGGGCGCCTCGGCATTGGACAGAGGAAGATCGGGAGTTCGTGATTTCGCTCGCCGACCTGGCATCATTGACGTTGGCCACGCACGACGTAAGTCGCACCGAGGAAATGTTGCGGGCGCTCCTTGATTCCGCCGCGCAAGGAGTGGTGGCCGTCGACGTAAATGGCAAAATCGTGCTGGTCAACTCGCTCGTCGAGAAGATGTTTCTCTACAAGCGGGAAGATCTTATCGGTCAGCCGTTGGAGAAATTGATTCCACACGATCTCAGCGATGGGTATCTCAAGTCCCCGAACGATAAAGAGATGGGTCGGCATTCACTCTTGCCACCCACCGGGAATTACTTTCACGGTCATCGTCAAGATGGCAGCCAATTTCTGCTCGAAATCGCGCTGAGCGACGTGCAACTTCATGACGAATGGATGTCGCTCGCTCTGCTGACCGACGCCACCGAGCGAGCGCAGATCGAGCAGCGGCTCAAGAAGAGCGAGGAACTTTATCGCAGCGTCGTGGAAGACCAGGTCGATTTGATTGCCCGTTATACCCCCGAGGGACTCCGTACTTTTGCGAATGACGCTTATTGCCGCTTTTTGGGGCGCACACGCGAAGAGTTGATCGGCCAGCCACTCTGGGAGCATATCCCCGTTGATGATCATGATCGAATGCGAGAAAACTTTGCCCGCCTGACGAAAGAGCATCCGGTGCTTCATTACGAGCATTGCGACCTGACCCACAACGGCAAGGTGGTTGTGAATCAATGGATCGATCGGGCGATTTTTGATGCGAGCGGCGAACTTCGCGAAATTCAGTGTATTGGCCGGGATGTTACCAAGCAGCGGGCGACCGAGGAGCGGTTGACCGCTGCCGAAAGATTGGAGTCGATCGCAATGCTAGCCAGCGGCATCGCTCACGACTTTAATAATCTGCTCACTCCCATTTTGATTTACTCCGAGAACCTCCAAACGCGGCTCAGGGAAGGAAGCGTCGAGGCCAATCAGGTCCAGCAAATCCACCTGGCGGCTGATCGCGCGAAGACGCTCGTGCGGCAGATTCTCACTTTTGGCCGCAGGGGTGAACGCGCCGAAAGAGTGCCTACTCCCATAACGGCCATGCTTAACGACGCCTTGCAATTGATTCGTCTTTCCGTTCCCGGGCATGTTCGCTTGGAAACTCACATTGACGAAGACTGCGGGGTGCTGAGTTCCGACGCGACGGAACTCTATCAAGTTCTCTCGAATCTTTGTAGCAATGCTTGCTACGCCATGGATCAAGGGGGCACGTTGACGGTCTCGGCCCATAAGAAGTACGTTTCCGGCGATGAACTGCCGAAGGGCGAGTACGTGGAAATTACCGTTGCGGATCAGGGACGGGGAATTTCGCCTGCCGATTTGAATCGCATTTTCGATCCGTTTTTTTCGACAAAGCCCGAAGGCGAGGGGACGGGATTAGGACTTTCGGTGGTTCACGGTACGGTCAAGGATTTAGGGGGAACGATCAAGGTCGTAAGCCAAGCGGCAACGGGCACGACATTCGTCGTGTTGCTGCCTTGCACGAACAAACAAGTCGTGGACGCCGACCAGAGCGGCAAACCCGCCCCGCCGGTGATGAAGAAGTCGCATGTGCTGTTGGTGGATGACGACGATTTGGCCCTCAAGTCGATGCAACACGTCTTGAAGCAGCTTGGCCATCAGGTGACGGCGTGCGGTTCTGGTCATGAAGCACTAAGTTTACTGACTCAATCGCGCGAACCGTTCGACGTGCTGCTTTCCGATTTCACCATGCCACGCATGACGGGACTGGAGCTTGCCGAGGAAGTTCGCAAATTACACCCCACTCTGCCGATATTGCTGATCACGGGGGATGCCGGGCAAGTCGACGAAGGGGCGGCCACGAGCGTCGGCATCTCCGGATTTATCGCCAAACCGGCCGGTGCGCGTGAATTGAGCGAGGCCGTTTCACAAATTAGCCAAGCGCAAGTTCAACAACCCCTGGCGGCTGCCGTTGTGGAATCGGTAGCCAAGGCAAAACAGCATGTCTTGGTAATCGACGACAATGAACTGGTCCGCAACTCGCTCGTAAGCTTGCTGAAAACTATCGGCATTACTCCTCATGCCGCGGCCAGCATCGCCGAAGCCCGGCGGTTGTTGGAAACGCAATCGGTCGACGTGGTGCTCGTGGATCACCACCTCGACGGAGAGAACGGCTTTAAAGAAGCTCCGCGGCTGTTCGCCGATTCGCGCGCCGCCGGTGGTCACGTCCCGCTGCTGATTGGCATGACGGGATCGGAGTATATTTCCGGTTCGTCCGAACACCAACTCGACGCATTTCTCACCAAGCCGTTCACGGCCGAGCAACTTCGCGAGGCTTTGATGGGGGACAGGTCGGGTTAGGCGGGCCTACGTGTCCTGTCATCGCTAAGCCGCAAGCGGCATTTCTGAAGATTATTCTTGTGCTTGATCGCGACCACGATTGCCGCGCTGGCGGGGATCGAAACGGTTGCCTTGGCCGCGAAATTGCTGCATGCGTTGGCGGGCGTTTTGCATGTAGAGGCGAACTTCCTTGGCGTCCAGCACTCCGTTACCGTCAGTGTCGGCCCCTTGCATCATGGCGCGCATTTGGGGATTCATTTCATTCTCAGAAATTGTGCCATCGCCGTTTTGGTCGGCCGACATAATTTGCTTGGTCATGGACTCGGCATCCCCACCGGCACCACGGCCTGTTCCTCTAAAATTTTGGCCGCCAGGGCCACCAAAATTGGGGCCGCGCTGTCCGCGGGGCATGTTTAGCATCGCTGTTTCCAGTTCGCTGCGATCGATCGCGCCGTCTTCGTTGGCGTCGGCCCCTTGGAGCAACCCAGCCATCTCGACGTCGACTTCGTCGATGGTGAGCTTGCCGTCGCCGTTAGCGTCGCGCTGCATAAAGCGGTCGATCATTTCACTGGGGTCGCCACCTGGTCCGCCGGGGCCACCTGGTCCGCCGGGCCCTCGCACGGGGGAAGCTTCTTCCAGCGAAATGTTGCCATCGCCATCGGTGTCAAGAGTTTTAAGGGCTTTCAGGGCGGTGCGGAGCTCGCGTGCCGTGATCACGCCATCGCCGTCCGTGTCGAGCACCTCGAACATGGGATTGGGGCGTGGGCCGCGACCTCGGCCGCCTTCTTCACCACGCTCACCGCGTCTGCCTCTTTCACCGCGCTCGCCGCGTCCGCGGAATTCCTCTTCGCCCCGGTCGCTGGGTGATCCGTCATCCTCGGAAAAACCTTCGGCGGGGGCGTCATCGTCGAATTGTGCGCACACGCTTCCCGTGAAGACGCAAGTGATGAGTGACAATAAAAAAGACGCCAAGATGTTAGTACGGTGACGCATGTTTATTCTCCCGAAAGGGGGCCTCTGCAAAAGTTGCTCTTGAAAAAGTGTACGCCAGTTAAACCCCCGTCGCGGGGCCGAGTTCCGGCGAATTCGTTCCGCAGAGAGAATTGTGGAACGATTCGCTCTTGGATGTCAACGGCAGCGGCGGAACCGGCGTTTTGCTGCATACGCGACCAGGATCGGCAGGACGATTGAGAAACAAACAGCGGCGGGGAGCCAACCGCGCATCCTGGCGGTTTGGCCGAGGAGAGCGTAGGTGGCTGCAATCAAGAAATTGCTGACGATGAGCGTGGGCAGAAACGCGCGCCAACTCATCTGCAATGTGCCTACGAGCAGCACGCCAGCTTCGGCAAGCACCGGGAGAGGGCGGGTCAGAAGGACTAACCACAAGCCGTGGGTATCGGCGGTGGCTTCCAAGTTTGTGAGTTGCTCTCGATCAGCAAAGCGTTCGGCGAGCGGTCGGCCCCAACGGCGGGCGAGTGCGAAGGCGATGAAGCCGCCGAGAGTCATGCCCAGAGCTGAAGCGAGTGTGCCAAGGGCAATGCCGAGTTGGCTGCCGGCGAGCGTGCTGATCGGACCGGAGGGAACCGGTAGGAAAACATCGGTGGCAAGGATGACAACGACAGTTAGGAACAGCACGGCGCTCGATGGTGGATCGTTTTTCATGCGCTCGGCGAGCGCGGCAAAACTCTCACCCGAGAAGGCGAGCATCACCAACGGCAGAACTAGCACAAGCGCCACGAGCAGCAAGGGTTTGGCAAGCGGAGAAGTCATTGTGGCGAGAGTAGGATCAACCCTGTTTTTGAATGTGGTCGATGAGATTGTATGTCGGCGGGGGATGTGTGTTATTGAAAAATTCCCCCTCCCTTGCGGGAGGGGCCACAACATTGGAAATACAGTGCGGAGATTGCCATGGTTCAGTCAGGCGGCAATGAGCGACTCACTGCGTTTGTGAGCGTGGTGGTGGCCGTGGCAATTTTAGCGGCGGGAGTCACGGCGCGTCAGGGGAGTTCGCCGGAAGTCACCGACGCCCTTCAACCCGGATCAGAACTACGGATGGGATCAGACCTGCGGTTTCAATTCGAGATGGCGTTTCGTCATAATGAACGCGAACGGGATCGGCGCTTAGCGCAGCTTGACGATGTGATGGCCAAGTGGCAAGTGTCGACGCAAAGTGATGCGGATCGCGGTGCGCTCGTGACTTGGCTGCAAGAAGCTGGGGCGAATTCTTTGC
>JBGTMM010000768.1:0-4718 GCA_041743635.1 Bythopirellula sp. | reverse complement strand
AAATTGGTCGGCCTCACGGTTACCGGTGCCGCTGGCTGGGCCGCGGGTGCCGCCGCTGCCGCGAAGGTCGCTACTACCGTTTCACCACAAGTCATTCACTTAGCTCATCAAGGAACCGTTGCCATGACCATTGCTTCGTTTGCGAAACCCGCCGTGTTGGCCGTTGCTTTACTCGGTGCCGCATCGGCGTCGTTGGCGGTGAATTCAGCGGATCAATCCCCTGCGGACAACGTCTCACAGGTTATTGATCTGCAAGCTGAGGCGCAGGTCGCATCAGGATCCGCTAATGATGAAGAGGCGGTCGAAATTGTCACGGCGAAGGAAGTTGCTGTCACCGAGAAGCCACGCGAGCCGGCTAAACTACGTTCGCCACAGCCCGTGTTCGTTCGTCCTCCCGCGCCCGCGAACGTCTTTGCTCCCCCAGCCCCCGGCTGGAATGGATATCCTGTCTACCAACCGCTCGATATTAGAGTTGGCGGTCCAAACCTTATGATGAATCTAAAGCTAAGGACGCATGAGGCCAAAGTTGCGCAACTACAACTTGAGAGCAAGAAGCTAGAGATTGCCTCGTTCGATGCGAAGGGTGAGGAAAAAGAGGTATTGCTCAATGAATCTCGTAAAATGCTGCTAATGGCCGAGGCCGAAGAGTTGCAAATGCAAGTTGAGAGGCAACAGACCGAGATCAAGGAGCTTGAAAAGGCCCTCAAGGAAGAGGCCAAAAGCCTGGGCAAACAAACGGAACGAACGGCAAGCGACGCCAAATTTAGCCCCGAGCAGATTACATACCCAAGCTACGTACCCGATCCAGGCCTTCAACCCGGCGACCAAATTAAAATTGAGGTGGAAGGCGCGTTTCCTGATCGCCCGATCAACGACATTTTCACAATTGAACCAACTGGGACCGTGGCTTTGGGCGCAACCTATGGGAGAGCTAAGGTTGTCGGCATGTCTGTGATCGATGCTGAAAAAGCAATCCTTGAGCAACTCGAAACGATCGTTGACGATCTCCAGGTGCAGGTAACATTGGTGGGACGAGGTGCTTACCGAGGTGGTGGAGCGTACGGAGGTGGTTATGGCGGCCCCAGCACCATTCAGCCAACTCGGCAGCCTGCTCCAAAAAAATCACCCTAGCCGGACCGCCACGCGGTCCGGGCCAAAACATCAAGACCCGGAGAGCGTTGCTCTCCGGCTAGGTTTTTTTTACATGCTCCATTCGAGCTTGAGTTGCACCGCTCTTGCTCTGCGACAGTAGGAGGAACATAATAGAGAAAATATTCATAAATTCGAGGCGGGAGTGTCTTTTGACAAAGGCTGATTGGATTTTCGTTGGACTGAAACTACTTGGCGTGTATTTCGCGGTTCATGGCGCAATCACGTTAATCTTACTTTTCGCTGGCTTCCTGCTTTTTCTTCAGCAGGGAAAACTTGGTGGTCCAGTTGCCATCGATAACATTATCGTCACTTGGTATAAATCATTGCAACTATTGCAACCCGTCATCCACTTGGTTTGTGCTTTCTTACTCATCCGCCGAACGGATTGGTGCCTAGGATGGATCTATTTCGAACGCCAAGGGCAGGCGGAAAAAGACAATGACGGATTGATTCGGTAAATCAGGCGTTGCCACTTTCTCGCGCACGACGCCAGAGCGTGCCAATTACTTCGCGCAGCGAATCGGCTTGGCACCTGCGGTAGGGAGAATCGGCAGGCAAATCGCGGATGAGCCGGCGATGGGCTTCGGGCAGCGCGTGGTACGGCATCGTCGGGAAGATGTGATGCAGCGCGTGGAACCGCAATCCAATCGGTGCCCATAAACCGCCGATGAGCGGATTCTTGGGATAATTCACCGAGTCGAGCATTTGCTCGACAAAAGTCATCTCATGTTCACCCAGGTGAGTCCAGCGATGTGCTCCCAGGGTGCGCATAGCGTTGATCCCCACGATGAACACGCCGGTGAGATAAACGTGTGGCAAAAACGACGCGGGCAACGGTTTCTGAAACAAGAGTCCGCCAGCCCAAAACAGTCGCAAGACCATGAACCAAATAAAAAGGAACACGAGCACTTCTTGAATGCGAATGATCCGCAGCGTTTTCTTGGTCGGCAACGGCCGGATGTAAGTGGGGTCCATAATCATCGACGACGCACGGCGCAGTGCCCAATGGCGGACTGTGGGGCTGATCCAGGTGAGCGGCGTGAGAACTCCAAAGCGAAAAACCGCTAGCAGCGGGATCACGAATATCTGCGAAAGATAAAACAGGATTTGCCAGGCCGGCAGGCGAGCCAGCGGGATGTACTCGCCGTCTTCCTTCGTGCCGTAATGCTTGCGGCGATGGTGGTCGAGATGCGTGTAATACACAAACGTCGGAATTAGAAACGGTATTCCACATAGCAGGTTCCACACGAAGCGGAACGCGGTAAATTCTCCGGCGCGGATATGCACCAGCTCATGGATAAACAGCGAGCAGCGGTAAATTAACAACGACGATACGATGAAACAGACGATCCGAATCGGCCAATGCCAATTGGTATCCGCCGTGGCCCATTGAGGGAAGTCAACAAGCTGAAAGCAAGCGATCCCCACGGTCCAACTCACCAGGAAATCGGACCAATAAATCCATGGGTTGGGGGCAAAATACTCGCCAACGATGCGGCGAGCTTCGCTCAGGGAAAACTCACCCACGAGGGGTGTGACGGCGGAAACAGCAACTTGCGACATAATCGGTGCGAAAGGTCTCAATGCAACCAGTTGTCGGAAGAAATTGAAATGTCGCGGCGAACCGTGATGATGATCTGCTCTTCCCGGAGTCTATCTAGCTCGCGTTTTCCTGACCAGATGAGTGTCTGCCGGACTGACCGTTGTTGGCGACCCTGACCAGCGATAAACTGGAGTTCCTGCGAACGGCGGTTTCCCCCATTATTTACCGGAGCCGAACGGACATTTTCTGGCGTTCCTGGTTCTGGTGTTCTTGGTTATCAGCGATTGAGCTAAATCCGTGCAACAAGTCGTTATCACCGGAATGGGAATCGTCTGCCCACTGGGTATCGGCCGCGAAGCCGTCTGGTCGGCGATTGAAAGCCGCACCAGCGGGGTCCGTACCCTGCCACGCCTTGCCGAGGCGGGCTTCCCGATCACGTTTGGCGGCGAGGTCCCTGATTTTGACGGTAAGCAGTATGTGCAGCCGCGCAAGAGCCTCAAGGTCATGTGCCGCGAGACGCAGCTCGCCTTCACCGCCGCGGAGCTAGCATGGGCCGACGCCAAACTTCCGGAAGCGAAGATTGATCCCGAGCGGTTGGGAGTTGTGTTGGGGGCGAACGTCTTCCGTTCGGAGATGGATGAGCTAGTCGCTCTGTACCTGGCGACGGGGGACAATGGCAAGTTCGATTTCGGTCGCTGGCAAGCAGCGTTCAAGGAACTCTACCCGCTGTGGATGCTCAAGTATCTGCCAAATATGTCGGCGTGCCATATCGGCATCTCCAAGGATGCTCGTGGTCCGAACAACACGATCGTCGAAGGGGATGTGTCGTCCTTGCTGGCGATCATCGAAGCCGCCGATACGATTGCGCGTGGCCATGCCGACGTGATGCTCACGGGGGCGACGGGATCACTCTTATCGTGGGTCGACGTCTGCTGGCACGGCGGAGCGCGGATGTCGCGCAATAACGCTGACCCAGCCGGCGCCTGTCGCCCGTTTGACGCGGCACGTGATGGCTTCGCGATGGCCGAGGGAGCGGCGGTGTTTGTGCTCGAAAGTTTAGCGCACGCCCAGCAGCGTGGTGCCCAGATTTTCGGCCGCATCTTGGGACACGGCCGCCGCGCGGAAAAGGCGACTCCGCGGAGTCCGCTCAAGGGACAATCGATTGCCCAGGCAATTCAAGGGGCCCTGGCGATGGGCCATGTTTCGCCGAGCGAAGTGGGCCACGCGAACGCCCATGGCCTCGGGACGATTGACGACGATGCTGCCGAAGCACGGGCGATTGAAGAAACTTTGGGCGAAGTGCCGGTGACGGCGCTCAAAGGTTTCTTGGGCAGTAGCGGAGCTTCTTGCGGAGCAGTGGAACTGGCGGTGAGTTTGCTCTCCATGGAGAGAAACGTCGTGCCGCCCACCTTGAATTGTGATGACCCCGCGTTTCCACTCAACATTGCTACGAACGTGCAATTCGCCCGCTCACCGGCATTTTTAAAGCTCAGCCATAAATCCACAGGCCAAGCGGTGGCCCTGTTGGTGAGCGCGGAGCCATTGCCGTAACCGTTGGTTCCCGTTGGCGTGCTTGGCAATTAAAGTCCGCCGTTTCGTCGCCTGAAACTCCGTGCGAAACCGCAAGCGTAAATCAACATGGTTGCGCTGGTCGGTTCCGGCACTGCATTCAAGCCCGTAATCGTGCCCGAGCCGAATTCCTGTTGCCATTGGAGAAAATCACGGCCATCGCTGTCGCCGTCGCCATCCGAATCGCCGTTGGCGTTAACGCCGTAAGCACCTCTCCATACGATGAGGTCGGCGCCATTGACGATCCCGTCCCCCGTGAAGTCGCTGCCGGTGCTTGCATCTTGCAACAAGCTGGATTGAAGGACGGTTGTAATTTGTTGCGCGTCGAGTTGATCGCTAATGTTTCTATTGGACATTAAATTAGCCTGGCCATCGGTAGCGAAGTGGACCAGCCCCAAATTGTGGCCGATTTCGTGAGCAATAGTGCTGGCCACTTTGTCACGATTGATAACGT